>NZ_CP086380.1:1907500-2017500 GCF_020889625.1 Deinococcus radiophilus | reverse complement strand
ATTCAGTCATCGTTTCACGAACAACGACCTACTCAGGTGCCAGTACAGTCAGATTGCTTTTCCCCTACAGGACTATCACCTTCTGTGGTGCTGTTTTCCAGCGGCTTCAGGTAAGCGATCTGAATCTTAAAAACTGGTCCTACAACCCCGGAACGTAAACGTTCCGGTTTGGGCTCATCCGGGTTCGCTCGCCGCTACTAACGGAATCGATGTCTCTTTCTTCTCCTTCAGGTACTGAGATGTTTCAGTTCCCTGAGTTCCCTCCCACAAACGTGGGTACCCTTACGGGTGGGTTTCCCCATTCGGACATCCTGGGATCAACGCCTATCTCCGGCTCATCCAGGCTTTTCGCAGGTAATCGCGTCCTTCATCGGCTCCAGTGCCAAGGCATCCACCGTGGGCTCTTAATATCTTGACCCATCAAGATTTCAAAACTTCATCTATACCTACAGGTACGACTCGGTGTTTAAAAACAGGATTATATGCTCTTGTTCTCGCATTTCTCTTCTGTTGTCATGCTGCTCGCCTCAACTGAGGCTCAGAAACTATACAAGCCCTGCACTCACCTGTCAACCCCTTCCCGTTGAACCAATCTAACCAAACGCCGGAAAGCACCAAAATCATTTACCAGGACAACAAAAAACCGCCGATCCTATCGGCGGTTCAAGAAATGAAGGTCTACGGACAGCTCAGGCACCAGCCCCTTGTAGAGCCACCAGCATTCCCGCAATGGTTCCGCTCATCAGGTTGGCCAGGACGCCTGCAGCAATGGCGCGCATACCCAACTGTGCGATATCAGGGCGGCGACTGGGAGCCATGCCGCCTAGACCGCCAAGCAAAATACCCAGTGAGCTGAAGTTGGCAAAGCCGCACAGCGCGAAGGTCACAATCGCCTCGACCTTGGGCGAGATACTGCCTTCTTTAAGGGCATTGGCGAAGTCAATAAAGGCGACGAACTCGTTGGTCACCAGTTTCTGCCCCAGGAAACTGCCTGCTTGAACAGCCTCAGACCAAGGCACACCGATTAGTGTGGCAAGGGGAGCGAAGAGCCAGCCTAGGATCAACTGAACCGTCAGGCACTCGTAGCCGAACAGACCACCAATTCCACCCAGGATCAAGTTGATTAGGGCAATCAGGCCGATGAAGGCCAGGAGCATGGCTCCTACATTGAGCGCCAGTGCCATCCCCTCGGAAGCGCCGCGGGCTGCAGCGTCAATGACGTTGGTGTCGCCGCCGTCCATATCCACGTTGGACGTGGTGTGGGTAGCGTCTGCGCCCATCCCCTCAGGTTCACGGGCCGTAGCAGGCGCAGACTGCTCTAGCGTGACTGGTCCCTGAGGAGTAGCTACAGTTGCCGTGGCGCGGGGGCGGCCAGTAATGCCAGAGTAGTCCTGGATACGCTCGGTTTCAGGAAACAACATCTTGGCCATCAGCAGACCGGCAGGGGCGGCCATGAAGGAAGCGGCGATCAGGTAGTCCAAACGTACACCCAGACCAGCGTAACCAGCCAGCGTACTCCCTGCCACGCTGGCCAGACCGCCCACCATCACCGCAAACAGCTCCGAGCGGGTCATTCCAGCCAGGAAAGGTTTGACGACCAATGGTGCTTCCGTCTGTCCCACAAAGATGTTGGCGGTGGCCGACATGCTCTCGGCTTCACTGGTGCCCAGCAGCTTGGTCAGCGCCCCACCCAGCAAGCGGATAATCCACTGCATGACGCCCAAGTAATACAGCACGGCAATCAGCGAGCTGAAGAAAATGATGATCGGCAAGACGTTGAAGGCAAAGATAAAGCCCACACTGTCCATAGCGGCACCGTTGGTCAGATTGCCAAACAGGAAATTGATGCCTTCGTAGGCGTTGTTGATGACGCTCTGTACTCCCCCAGACACTGCTTGCAATACGCTGCGGCCCGGCTCCCAGAACAGCACCATAAATGCGAACAGCAACTGAATGGCCAGCGCGCCCAGCACCGTACGCCAATTGATGGCGCTGCGATTGGCAGAAAAGGCCCAGGCCAGTGCCAGCAGGCCCAAGATGCCCCCAATACCCCACAAAATGTCGTTCATATCGCTCAGAGCTTAATACATAGCCAAGCCCTAGTACATCTTCAGCACACAATCGGTACGATTCGGATCTGTCTTTTGGCTTACCACATGGGGACGTACGTCTAACTTACCAGGGCAAAAACTCCAGCGGAGCGTGCCCGGGCAGCATCCGAGCGGCAAATTCATTCAGACCGCGCTGATCTGGGCCTTCTAAGTGATAGCGGAAATTCCAGAGGTAGTGCTGCACCACCCGTTCAGGCAAGCTCAGCTTGTGGGCATGCCGCTGTGAGATGTCGCCTAGCTGCCCGATGCCCTGACGGCGGGCGTCCCGCATGGCCTGCAGCAACTCCGGCGGAGGCGGGGCGTCCTTCTGGAACGCCCACACAGCAAACACGAACGGATGCCCGGTCAAGCGATACCATTCCTCGGACAGATCGGTGACACAGATCCCACCGCGCTGATGTGGCAAGCGGGTCATGCTGACTTCAGGCGTGAGCGGCCCAGCCACTCCATACCACTCACGCAGGGCGCTGTCCCCGATGCGGAGCACCCCGTCAAAGCCCTGAGCCAGCAACGCCTGCGCCTCGCCCTCGGCGCGGGTCAGTTCGGGCGAGAGGCCGCGTTCACGCAGCAGCACTTCCAGCAGCGCGACGCTGGCCGCGCTTTGGGAGGTCAGGGCGATGCGCCGCAGCTGCGGCAGAGGCCGGGTATGAAACAGGTTGACCGAATACACCTGCCCCAGCACGCTGACGCTGAAATCGGGCAAGGCCGCCAAGCGGTCGGCATGACGGATAAATTCAGCCACGCTGATGTTGGCGATGTCTACCTCGCCGCGCAGCAGTGCGCCGTTCATCCGGGTCGGTACGCCCGTGATCGCCGTCACGCTGGGCGGCAGCACCAGCGGATCAAGGATCGGGGCGACGTTGGTGTAGTGAATCCAGCCTGCGCGGTAAGAGGGCGGGAGTGGAGAAACGGCAGTCACAGCTCCACTATGCGCCTTCTCAGCCGGGACCATCCGGACGTAATACTTCGGCAATAGTACGCCGGGACGCAGCAGCGATAGCCGGACTGCGGTGCAGGTAATACGGCAGGGCAATCACCGCAATGGACAGCGCCCAGCCCCGTGCCCGCTGCCAATCAGCGGCACTGAACTTCAGGGCATTCATAAATTCGGCGCGAGCTGGAGCGTCTAAGAGCACCCAGGCGACCGCCAGTTCACAGGCCGGATCACCCACCGCCAGGGTGCCAAAGTCAATCACGGCGCTCAAACGTCCATCGGCGACCAGAGGGTTGCCCGCTTGCAGATCGCCGTGAATCCAGACGGGTGGGCCCGACCAGGGCGGAGCAGTGAGGGCGGCCTCCCAGAAGGACGTGACGGCTGCCCTGTCTACATCTTCTGGCAGCTGAGCGATGCTCTCACGCATGTACTCGTCCCGTTCGATCAAGGGCACACCGCGCCCAAAGTTCTCGTCACCGGCGCGGGGCGCACCCGCCGTATCTATCGCCTGCAGGGTGCGGATAAAGTCGGCCAGATCCACGGCCACCCGGCGCAGATCCTGACCAGGCTGCGGGGTCTGGCCTGGCAGCCAGCGGTAAATACCCCAGGGCAGCGGATATTCTCTGCTCGGCTGGCCCAGTTCCAACGGTTGCGAGATGGAACAAGGCAAGTGCGGGGCCAGGCGGGGCAGCCAGATCCAGTCCTTGAGAATCTGTCCTGAGGCGTCCTCGGTCCGGGGCAAACGCACCGCCAAGTCACCCCCCAGGCGGTACATGACATTGTCGGTGCCACTGCTCAGCACCCGCCGGAGCGGCAACTCTGCCCACTGCGGAAACTGCGCCGACAGCAACTGCCGGACCAGCGCGGTATCGGTGGGGATTTCGTCTGGGTGGAGGGTCATGGAGGACAGTTTCTCAGGGCCCGGTCCTAGCGGACATCGGCCAGATGGCGTAGCCCGCTGGTGAAGGCACTCCTGACTCTCTTGAGAAGAATAACCCGTTGGCGAATAACGCCGAGAGTGTTAGCAGCCGGTTCAGCATGGCATGAATCAACCTTAGCCCAGGTGCGGACGGCTGCGCCCCAGCCACAGCAAGGTAAGGGCCACTCCCAGCCAGACGGCCAGGTCGAACTAGGGCGAGAGGGGCAAACTGTAGTAGGTCAGGCCCCAGTCGCCCCTGCCAGAAGCCAGAGCGATTGCAGACAGAAGCGCCACCGGAAAGGTCAGCAGGGCCACCCCAGCCCAGTGAAACAGCCCTGATGCGCCCTGTCCGGAGCGCCACTGCCGCCAGCCGCGCAGCAGCAGACTCAAAGCGCCCCACAGCAGTAGCCCCAAGCCCAGAGCGCACAGCCAGGGCCAAACCTGATAGGCGATGTACGGCAAAGGCACGGACCCCAACACCGGAGCCAGGCCGACCAGTATGGAGAGAACCCCCAGTACGGTCAGCCAGGTAGGGTGGCGGGTCACAGGCATGGCGTCAGTCTAACCAGAGACGGTGTGACCAGCCCGCCAGCAGCAAGCAGGCCAGGCCCAACAGCGCCAACGGCCACAGCGGAGCCAGGTGAACCACAACGTAGTCCGACGCGTCTGGCGGTGGAATCAGTATCAGCCAGGCCGCAACCACCAGAGGGAGCAGCAGCGGCGAGGCCAGGAGAAGGCCCCCCACGCTGGCCAGCCACCAGCGTTGTCTGCGGGTCATCACAGCTCGGCGCTAGTCCGCCGCTTCGGTCCGGAGAGGAAATTGCTGCAACTCGTTGTAGTAGGCGTCGCGCAGCACCGGCAGGCGGTCCGCGTGCTGAATCATGCGGATCAAGCCTTCTTCACTCAGGCGCATCGGACTGGTGGCGCCAGCAGCATGGGCGATGTGTTCCTCCTGAATGGTGCCGTCAATGTCCGACACGCCCCAGTCCAGCGACACCTGGGTCAGCTCAGAGCCGATCATCACCCAGTAGCCCTTGATGTGCGGGAAGTTATCGAGGTAGATGCGGGCCACCGCCAGGTTGCGCAGGTCATCCAGGCCAGTGGTGTATTCAGTCTTGCCGAGGTTCTGTGCCAGGGTATTCCCCATAGGCTGGAAAGCCAGCGGGATAAAAGCGTGAAAGCCGCCGCCAAAGCGGGTGAGGCTGTCGTCCTGCAGGGTCCGCAGGCGGTCCATATGGTCCAGGCGTTCCTCCAGCGTCTCGATGTGGCCGTACAGCATGGTCGCGTTGGTCCGCATCCCCAGGCTGTGCGCCTCCGAGTGAATACTCAGCCACTCGTCCGACTTGACCTTATTTTTGGCGACGGCGCGGCGCACCCGCTCAGCAAAGATTTCCGCGCCGCCGCCCGGCATGGCCGCCAGTCCCGCTGCCTGCAACTCGCGCAGCACGTCCAGGGTGGGTTTCCGCGCGATCTTGGAAAGGTGCTTGATCTCGGCGGCGGTAAAGGCCTTGATCTGCAATTCGGGGTAGGCGGCCCGCAGCCCACGCACCATTTCGGGATAGTACTCCCAGGGATGGTTGGGGTGATGCCCGCTGCTCATGTGCAGCTCGGTGATGCCGGGCAGGTAGCGGCGACCCACCTCCTGCACCACTTCGGCGGGCGAGTAGTCCCAGGCCCGCTCCTCGCCCTTGCGGGCCGCAAAAGCGCAAAAGGTGCAGCCCACATAGCAGATGTTGGTAAATTCCAGCCGCATGGAATGGACGAAATACACTTTGTCACCGTGCAGGCGCTCTTTTTGTAGGTTGGCCAGCCGCATCAGCCCGTTCAGGTCACGGGTCTGGTAAAGGTACAGTCCTTCTTCGAACGACAGGCGCTCACCCGCCTCGACTTTGGCGGCAATGGGATGTAGTTGGGGGTCACGCAGCCAATCCATAGGGGGCAGTGTACGCCTGCCAGTCCACCAGGCAGAAGGCCGAATGACACCTTGCGCAGTCTGCTCTGGCTGCGGCTTACTTCACCCCACCCAGAGCATCGTTCTTACGTAGCGCCCGCAGGACCAGCACCAGACCCGAGGCCATGAACACAGCCCCCATTGCGAAAGCCGCACCGGGGAAGTGCAGCCAGGCCATCTGCCCGGTAAATGCCGCAAAGACACTGGTCGCCAGCAGCGGGCCGACGATCCCGACCAAACTGTTCAGGCTGGAGATGGCACCCTGCACCCGTCCCTGTTCACTGTCCGACACCTGGCGGGAGATATAGCCCTGGATGGCTGGCTGCGCCAGACCGCCCAGCGCGCCGATCACCAACGAGATCCACAGCAGCGGCGCCGTGGTGGCGAAGGCCAGCAAGATGAACTCTACCAATGCGAAGCCCAGGCCTCACAGGATGGTGCGGCGCTCGCCATAAGCGGCAATAAAGCGGCCTACCATTGCGCCCTGCACCACTGCAGTCAGGAGTCCCGACACCGCCAGAGCCACGCCGTTTTGTCCTGGTGTCCAGCCCAGCACCGCCTCGGTAAACAGCACCCAGGTGCTGAAGATGACCTGCATGGCCAGGCCGATCAGGATAAAGACCCAGGTGAGGTTCCGCACAGCTGGGTAAGTGGTCAGGGCTGCAAGCGGCTTCAGCGGGTTCAGGTCGGCCCACTGCCAGGTGGCACTGCGTTTTCCGGGCGATAGCGACTCGGGCAGGATGAAATAGCCGTATAGCCAGCTGATCCCGGAAATCACAGCGGCGAACAGGAATGGAGTCCGCAGGCCGTATTCACCCAACAGACCACCCAGCGCCGGACCCAAAATAAAGCCCAGGCCGAACATCGCTCCGATTTTGCCGAAGTTGGCGGCCCGCTGCTCTGGTGGGGACACGTCTGCGATATAAGCGTTGATCACCGTGATGCTGGCTCCGGTCGCCCCGGCAATGATCCGTCCCAGCAGCAGCCACCAGAGGCTGGGGGCAAAGTACAGCACCAAGTAGTCCAGTGCCATGCCTGCGGTGGCGACCAGCAGCACAGGCCGCCGCCCGAAACGGTCACTCAGGCGTCCCAGAATAGGCGCCATCAGGAACTGCATGACCGCATAAGCTGCCGTCAGGACGCCGATCATACGCGCCCCCGCCGCATCGGACCCGGCCAGTTCCTTGACCAGCCCTGGCAACACCGGAATGATGAGACCGATACCGATCACGTCGATCAGGGCGACGATCAGGATGAAAACCAGGGCGGGTGGGCGTGCAGTTGCCATAACGCCCCAGCATACGCGTCACCGGAGAAGGACGGATCAGCCAAACAGCTTAGGACACCGCAGACAGGGCCTGGGTCAGTCGCCTAACACGTCCGTGGTGGTCGTGATCTGGCCGAGGCCTGCGCCCTGGGCAGACGCTGCACGCACGGTCAGCCGCTGGACGTGTTGCCGCATCTCGGCGGCTTCAGCGCGCCACCGCTGCTGCTCCGATCCGGTTCCAGGCGCGGTTTCGCGCCACTCCGCCATACCCTGATACAGCAGCGCGGCCTGTTCCAGCTCATAGCGTTCGCTGCCCAGTGCGGCCAGTCCAGCGCCCCCAAAGCGCCGCCTGAGTTTGCCGGGCAAGCTATGGTCGGCCCGGATTTCACGCGCCCGCAAGTCGTGGGTGGCCAGATCACGCGGGTCAGGGTCCGGGGAATGCTCCAGCTGCGTAGCCATATTGGTGTAACCGCTGATTCGGAAAGTGGTCATGTGAGACGCTCCTGATTCCCCCGGAGGAGGCGCGGGAAAGAGTGACAGCAGGGCCGGAATGTAACCAAATAGACAGACTTCCGCCCCATGTTACTTCCTTAGGCAGCTGTGCACCAAAGCCGGCTCCGCAGCACAAGCATCCCCTTCGACAAGGGCCGAGAGGCAAGAAAAAGTCTCAGCCAGAAACGGATGAGCCATTAAACAGCAAAACCACAAAAAAAGGCAGAGGGAGAAATTCCCTTCTGCCTTTCTGACTGTCCCTTTTGCCTTACTTCCAGGTGGTCACGCGGTCCACGCTGTGGCGGTGGTGGGAAAAACCCTCTTCTGCGCGCTTGCCTACCGGGTAAATCCCGGCAAACTGCACGTGCTCGGGCAGGTCCAGCAGTTCACGGACCTTGGCAGGGTCAAAGCCCAGCATCGGCACGCCGTCGTAGCCCAGGCCACGGACGGCCAGCATCAGGAAGCCAAAAGCGATATTGGCCTGAGCCAGTCCCCACTGACCGCGCTGAGCGACATCCTGCGCGCCAAAAGCACCGTCAAAGGTCTGGCGCTGCTGGCTGCGGCCCGCTTCCCCCATGCCGGGGTGGGCGGTGTCTTCGGCGGTCTGGAGGGTGTCTTCCATGTCGGAATAAACCACGATCACAGCGGGGGCATTCGTTACCTGTGGCTGGCCGTAGGCAGCGGCCTGCAGCTGCTCTTTGAGGGCCGGGTCCTGCACTACCACAAAGCGCCAGGTCTGGGCATTCCAGGCGCTAGGGGCCAAGCCAGCCAGGCGCAGCATCTCGCGCAGGTCCGCTTCGGGAATCGGCCCCGACTCAAAGCGGCGAATAGAGCGGCGGCTCTCAATGATGTCGGTGATGGCCTGAGCTTGGTCGGTTTCGGGAAGAGCAACATTGGTCATGCCGGCAAGATTATCCCCACTGCTTTAGTTCGTCAAGCGATCTGAATTTTGAGGTAATTGACCCGGTGCGCTAGAATGCTCAATATGAATGCTGCTCCTCCTCCCATGCCGGAACACCCACCCGAGTTCTGCCCGGTCTACCGCGCCATCGGCATCTTGCAGGAAAAGTGGGTGCTGCACATCATTCGCGTGCTGCTGCAAAGTGAGATGGGCTTTAACGAACTGGCCCGCGCCGCTGGCGGCTGCAATAGTGCCACCTTGACCCAGCGGCTGGAACAGCTCGAAAGCCTGGGGATCGTCAGCAAGCGGCTAGAAGAGGGGCCGACGCGCCTGGGCCGCAGCGTTTATAGCCTGACACCCGCTGGCCGTGAGCTGCAGACCGTCATTGACGCTATTGGAGACTGGGCCACCCGCCAGTTGCCGGCGGCTGAGCCTGCCCACTGACGCTTGCCCAATGCTCTTGTGTGAACTCCAAGGCTCTCCCAAGACGGCTTCACCCCGGCTCATACTGGGCCTTTCAGACTGAAGCATGACCAATTACAAAGTCAGTACTGGTGAGACCACCCACGGCGAGAATGGCGAGCACCACCTGGTCAAGGGAGAGCAGAGCGCCATGCGGCTATGGCACCGCGAAGAACCTGCAGATACCCAGGACAAGCAGCCGCATGCCAACGATTATGAAACCCTGGGATACGTGGTCAGTGGCCGCGTAGAACTGATGGTAGACGGTAAAACTTATTCATTAGAAGCGGGTGACTCCTACCTGGTTCCCCGTGGTAAGGAACACACCTACCGCGTCACGGAAACCCTGACGGCGGTAGAAGTCATCTCCCCCGCGCAGTAAGCCATGCCCTCCAAGAGCAACTACCCGCGTCAACTGGGGTATCTGCTCTTATTTCACTGGCTCATTTCACCCGTGTCAGGGTGCAGGCGGGCAACCCCGCTGCTACGCCGGTATTCACATACGACTGGTAGGCGCGGTTCAGGGCCAGCCCTTCCAGGGTGGCGGTCTGCACATAGACGCCGCTCAACAGTTCATTGACTGAGGCCGAATCACTGCGCACCACGCAGAAGTCGAAAAAGCGCAGGTCGAAGGTGGTTTCACTGCGGCCTGCCACAATAACCGAGCGACCCTGACCCAGCGGCAGGAAGCGGAACAAGTCTTCGGTCTTGCCCGTCACGGTGGTGATGGGTGCTGTGCGGTACTGCACGGTACCGTCGGTTTGGAGTTCGCGCTCGCCTACCGTGAGCTGACGTGAAAGTTGAAGGTTGCCGCCCGCCGCCGGCGAGAGCATGGTCCACTCCTGGCCTGTCACCAGCGGCGAGCCAGTCAGGTCCGGGGCCGTCATGGCAGGGGTACAGGCCGTCAGCATCAGCCCCAGCGCGGCCGGGAAAAGAAGTCTGTTCATCAGGGTCCAGCATAGGGCAGGGGTGGATGAAAAATGGCTGCATGGCCGCACTACGGGCGCGGTGGGGTCGGCTGTCCCTGGGTACGCGGCGGGCGGAAAAGAGATTTGCTCTCCCCCACCCACGCCAAGCCCCCGCCGCCCCCAGAAGGGAGCCAAAGCGGAGGCTTGGGCGTGGGTAGAGAACAGGGGTTGACACTTTGTGTCATGTTATATATAGTGTGCAAGTATGACGAATGTGGAACAAGTTGTTGCCGATTACCCAAGGAGATTTAAGAACCTTTACTACAGACTTTACACAAATAGTAATTCTAGTCGCGCCGAGAAACTAATTTACGAATTGTCGCGAATACTTTTGCTTAAATTGGCGGCGGAGAGGCGAAATGGAAAAACGGTTTTAAGTAACTTTATCGATGATCCAGTCAATAATCAAGAAGACCTGCTTAAGTTGGGTGGAGATGAATTTGAAATATTGGAAAATCAAGATAAATATTTTTCGCTTGATCTGTCTTCGGTTGTTTCGGCATTTGCGGAGATATCCGATATTGAACTTCATAGTGCCCCTGGACATATTGTTGGAGATGCCTTTCAGGCTTTGATAGGGCCAACTATTCGCGGAGATAAAGGGCAGTTTTTCACACCTAAGAATTTAACGGATGCGATAATAAAGATTTTATCCCCTAAGCCTGGAGACAAAATTATTGATCCTGCCTGTGGAACGGGAGGATTTCTTTCTTCATGTCAAGCATATTGGGAATTGACATATAAAGATCCTACTGCTCGCTATGAAATCTTAGGTATTGATAAAGACGCCGATATGGCCATGCTATCTAGTGCGTTGCTAGAAATTTCAACCAACGGATTTGCTAAGGTGGTAAACTCAGACTCATTAAAATTTATTATTGACAATCCTCAATACGAAGAACAGTTTGATATAGTTGTGGCAAATCCGCCGTTTGGTACGAAAATTAAAGTAGATAATAAGGCTATACTAAAAGATTACCAACTCGGTCACTCATGGAAAGTGGAAAATGGTACTCTATGTCCAAGCAGACACATTCTTGGTGCGCAAGACCCACAAATTCTTTTTATAGAGTTGTGCGTGAAGCTTCTCAAGGAAAATGGTAGGATGGCTCTTATATTACCGGAGGGAGTGTTCGGTGGGAAGTCATCAGAATATGTGTGGGAATATCTGAAAAATAGAGGTATAGTTTTTGCCTTAATTGATTGTCCGCGAACAACTTTCCAGCCATACACGGATATTAAAACTAATGTGCTTTTCTTCAAAAAAACGAAAGAAATGCCGGAAGAAAAAACGCAGGTAGCTGTAGCTAAAAGGTGCGGTCATGATAAGCGCGGCCGCACTCACTACCCTTCAGGACTCTCCGTTCCAGATGATTTTGCGGATATAGCAAATCTATTTCATGAGGGTATAGAAAACAGGATCTGGAAATCTGTCTGTTTGAAAAAGGAATATAGAGTCCCAAGATATTATTTCAATGATGATGAAGCAGGCAAATTGGACAACATAGGTCAAGTTATAACCATTGGTGAGTTAATTAGAATGGGAGTTTTGAAAATAAGAAAAGGTCACGAAGTTGGCTCAGAAAACTATGGTACGGGTGATATTCCGTTCATAAGAACCTCCGACATAAATAATTTGGAGTTTTCTTCCGATCCCACAAATTCTGTCAGCGAAGAAATATATGAAATGTATTCGAAAAAACAGAATATCGCCGCCGGGGACATATTAATGGCAGTAGATGGGAGATACAGAATTGGAAAAACCGCTCTGGTCACCGAAGAGAATTCGAGGTGCATAGTACAAAGTCATATAAAAATATTATCAGTAGAATTTAACAGTTTAATAAATAACTATGAATTATTATATATGTTAAATTTGGCCGAAGTGCAGAATCAAGTTCGGAATATGGTTTTTGTTCAATCAACACTTGGTACTCTAGGCAATAGGTTAGAGCAGGTAAAGATTGCAATACCTCGACGCAATAGCGAATGGGATAAAATGATAGCCGGATTTAAGCATATTTTGGAAGAGAGGAGTAGACTGCTGGTATCTATACGCGGACTGGCACATGAAGCAGAGCTATAGCATTTTTACGCGAGTCAAAACCTCTTCCATCCACAGATAAAATTCGTCTAGTGATTTATTCCCCTGTGCCACATTGCAAAACCTATGGGCAAATCCTACATTCTCGGCATTATGTAATCTGGGTGTCTTGTGGGCAGTTTCCACGGCAGCCTTACCTACCCTATTTTCGGAAAATAGGTCAATGGTTAGAGGGAGCTTGCAAATCTCACAATTTGTAGACCCCGCCACCATTGGCCCAAAGAATTCTTCTAAATAATTCTTTGTGAAACTATCGGGTATTGGCGCACCGTGCAATTGATAGGCTAGCCAAGTTAACTTTCTGGCTACATCTATACATGAATCATAATCTGCGGCCTTTTCCCTAATTTTCAATCTAGTAATCTCGGGTAGGGACTGCATATCAAGGTTGAATTTCTCCAGTAGAATATCATCGTCAAGTATTGCAACATACCTTGGCATTCTATTAGGCCCAGCCTGTGAACTCTTCCAAGCTGCCCCTGTAGTCATAGTTGCATCTCGAACAATCTTAGCTGCGATTCGAGGATGCGTTTTTGAAAGGCTGACTAAAAAAGGAAATTCGAGACATTTGCCACTATGACCTAAAGGAAGCTGACATTTGTGAGGAAAATGTTTGGAGTAGGCGGTTCTTGACTTGACAGTTTTATGGCACAATTCCATTAAAATACCCCCTCGTCTTCCAGCTCCCTAAAGAAGCTGGAGGGTTTCTGTTCCAATGCGTCAAGAATAGATAGAAGCATGTTTATCCCGACGTTTCGCTCTCCGCGCTCTATTGAACTGATATAAGTGCGGTGAATACCAGACATTTCTGCCAAGCTCTCTTGAGATAGCTTCTTGGAGCTTCTAAGCCGCTTAATTGCGAAACCTATAGCAATAGCGCCCGAATCACTCATAACCAAAGAGTAAAATTTGGTCGATTTTTTATCTACAGACTATGTATAACAATTTCGGGCAGCCCTCCACCCCTCGGAGGCTGCCCCTTTTTCCATCCCTACTTACCTCAACTTACCTCAAGCCCCCACCCACGCCTCAATCGGCGGGCAGGAGCACACGAAGTTTCTATCACCGTACACGTTGTCCACGCGGTTCACGGCGGGCCAGTACTTCCACGCCTTCTGCGCGGCACTGGGGAAGGCTCCCGTTTCGCGGCTGTAGGCGCGGTTCCAGTCACTGTCCATCAGGTCGGCCTGGGTGTGGGGCGCGTGCTTCAGCGGGCTGTCGGCGGCGGCCATGGTGCCGTCCTGGACTTCCTGAATTTCGCGGCGGATCTGAAGCATGGCGTCGATGAACCGGTCGAGTTCGGCTTTGGGTTCGCTCTCGGTGGGTTCGATCATCAGGGTGCCGGGCACGGGGAAGGACATGGTGGGCGCGTGGAAGCCGTAGTCCATCAGCCGCTTGGCGATGTCTTCCTCGCTGATGCCGCTGGCCTGTTTCAGCGGGCGAATGTCGATGATGCACTCGTGCGCCACCCGGCCCCCCTTGCCGGTGTACAGCACGGGGTACGCGCCTTCCAGCCGCTTGGCAATGTAGTTGGCGCTCAGCAGCGCGACCTGGGTGCTCTGGCGCAGGCCGGCGGCCCCCAGCAGCTTGATGTACAGGTAGCTGATGGGCAGGATGCTGGCGCTGCCGTAGGGCGCGGCGCTGACGGCCCCGGTCTGGCTCTCGCTGGTCGGGCGCACCGCGTGGTTAGGCAGGAACGGTGCGAGGTGGGCCTTGACGCCAATCGGCCCCATGCCCGGGCCGCCGCCGCCGTGCGGAATGGCGAAGGTCTTGTGCAGGTTCAGGTGGCTCACGTCGCTGCCAATCAGGCCGGGTTTGGCGATGCCCACCTGCGCGTTCATGTTCGCGCCGTCGAGGTACACCTGCCCGCCGTGCGCGTGAATCAGGTCGCACACGTCCTTCACGTTTTCCTCGTACACGCCGTGGGTGGAGGGGTAGGTAATCATCAGCGCAGCGAGGTTCTCGCTGTGCTTCTCGGCCTGGGCCTTGAGGTCGTCGAAGTCGATGTTGCCCTTCTCGTCGGTTTTGACCACCACGACCTGCATGCCCATCATGGCGGCGCTGGCGGGGTTGGTACCGTGCGCGGAGGCAGGAATCAGGCAGATGTTGCGGTGGCCCTCGCCCTGAGCCTCGAAATACTTGCGGATGACCAGCAGGCCCGCGTACTCGCCCTGCGCCCCGGAGTTAGGCTGCATGGACACGGCGTCGTAGCCGGTGATGTCGGCCAGCCAGCGCTCCAGCTCGGCCAGCATTTCGGCGTACCCTTCGGTCTGCGATTCGGGCGCGAAGGGGTGCAGGCTCCCGAACTCGGGCCAAGTCACCGGAATCATCTCGGTGGTGGCGTTCAGCTTCATGGTGCAGCTGCCCAGCGGAATCATGCCGTGAACGAGGCTGTAGTCCTTGTTTTCCAGCGTCTTGAGATAACGCAGCATGGCGTGTTCGGAGTGGTGCGTGTTGAACACGGGGTGCGTCAGGTACTCGCTCTGGCGCTTCAGGTCGGCGGGGATGCCGTCCACCGCTTCGGCGTCCAGCCCTTGCACGTCGGCCTGCTGGCCCGTCACCACTTCGATGATGTCCGCGAGGTCTCCCACCGTCACGGTTTCGTCGAGGCTGATGCCGACTTTGCCATCCTGAATGCGGAAGTTGATGCCCTTCGCTTCGGCGCGGCTCTGGATGTCCTGCCCGCCTTCAAAGGTCAGCGTGTCGAAGAAGGTTTCATTCGCCTGGATTCCGGCGTCGTTCAGCGCCTTCGCCAGAATGCCGGTCATGCGGTGGACGCGCTCGGCGATGGTCCGGATGCCTTCTTGCCCGTGCCACACGGCGTAGGCGGCGGCCATGTTCGCCAGCAGCGCCTGCGCGGTGCAGATGTTGGAGGTGGCCTTCTCGCGGCGGATGTGCTGCTCGCGGGTCTGCATCGCCATGCGAAGCGCCGTGTTGCCCCGGGCGTCCTTGCTCACACCGATGACGCGGCCCGGCATGGAGCGCTCGAAGCCCTTCTGGCAGGCCAGGAACGCCGCGTGCGGCCCGCCGAAGCCCATCGGCACGCCGAAGCGCTGGGCGCTGCCCACCACGATGTCGGCCCCCTGCTCGCCGGGAGGAGTCAGCAGGGCGCAGGCCAGCAGGTCGGTGGCGACAATCAGCGCCGCGCCACCTTCGTGGGCCTTGTCCGCAATGGGCTTGAGGTCAAGAATTTCGCCATGAGTACCGGGGTACCCCACCAGCACGCCGAACGCCTCGGCGGGAATGTTGTCTGCGTGGCCGGTCTGCACCTCGAAGCCGAAGTACTCGGCGCGGGTCTTCACCACGTCCAGCGTCTGCGGGTGCACGTTGTCAGCCACGTAGAACACGTTGCCCTTGGTCTTGCCCTGACGCTTGGCGAGGGTCATGGCTTCGGCGGCGGCGGTGGCCTCGTCGAGCAGCGAGGCGTTGGACACCGGCATGCCGGTCAAGTCCTGCACGGTCTGCTGGAAGTTGAGCAGCATTTCCAGGCGGCCCTGCGAAATCTCGGCCTGATAGGGCGTGTAGGCGGTATACCAGCCGGGGTTTTCCAGCATGTTCCGCAGAATCACGCCAGGAACGTGCGTGCCGGAGTACCCCATGCCGATGTAGGAGCGGAACACTTTGTTCTTCTGCGCCACGGCTTTCAGGTCGGCCAGTGCCTGCGCCTCGGTCACGCCAGCACCCGCCTTCAGGTCGCCCTTAAACTGAATGGCTTCCGGCAGGGTCGTTTCGGTCAGCTCGTCGAGGCTGGCTACACCCAGCAGGTTCAGCATCTCGGCCTGCTCCTCGGCGCTGGGGCCGATATGGCGGCGGATAAAGTCATCGGTTTGCAGCAGGTCATGTAGACGGGTCATGGGAATCACTCCTTAGGAGATGGGCGTTACGGGGTCTGAGCCAACTGAATAAGTTGTTCAGCCACCTCTGAAGCCGAAGCATGGGCTGTGTCGATTTCGAGGTCAGCTCCACGCCTGAGCAAAGGCTCTACCGTACGGGTGTATTCAAGAATCTCTGCTTGCTGATCAGCAGTTTTGCCGTAAGAGTTGTTGGTACGCTCCCGCACCCGCTCCAGCATGACCTCGGTGGGAGCGCTCAGCAGTACGACATGGTCAAATTGAGGATAGAACTTGCCCTGGTTGGAGACTGTGCCGCTCAGGAACAAGGGCGTCTGGCGCGGCTGTGCCAGCAAATAAGCGATCCTCTTCTCTTTCCAGACCCAACCTGTACGGCCCTCATCAGGGAACCAAACCTCTTCGCCCCAGCCTTCCTCGTCGGTATCCACCGTCTCAAATCCAAGCTGGCGCAGTCGCTCAAGCACAGTCGTTTTGCCCGTGCCAGACATCCCCGTAACAAAGATGACCTTCTCTGCTCCAGGAGCCACCAGCTTACGTTGGACAACTTTAGCTTCTGAGGACATTTGTTGGCGTGGACTTACTCGTTCTCGGCGGTGTAAGCGGCGGCGTCCATCAGGCCTTCGCCTTCTTCGCTTACTTCCATCTGGAACAGCCAGCCGCCTTCAAAGGGGCTTTCGTTGACCTTTTCGGGGCTGCCTTCCAGCTCCTCGTTCACGGCCACGATCTTGCCGCTGGCAGGGGCGTAGATGTCAGAAGCGGTCTTGACCGACTCGACCACGGCCACGGCTTCACCGGCGGTCACTTCACGGCCCACTTCAGGCAGCTCCACATACACCACATCACCCAGTTGGTCCTGAGCGTGCTCGGTGATGCCGACTTTGCCGTCGCCTGCAAGCCATTCGTGGGAGGATGCGTACTTCAGTTCGGTGGGGTTGGTCATGCTGGTGTCTCCTTTTTTGGTTGATTGTAGGGGTGGAATAACTTCTTGCCGTTTTTATTTCTTGTAGAAGGGAATCTCGACGCGCTCAGCAGGATGACGCTTGCCACGCACCTCCACCTCAAACTGCTCACTATCAGCGGCATTCGCGTCTACCAGGGCCATGGCAATCGGGTGGCCCAGTGTCGGACTGGTACTGCCACTGGTCACTTGACCCACATTCTCTGCGCCCTGATACACCAAGTAGCCTTCCCGCACGGGAATTTTGTCCAGTTTCAGGCCAATCAGTTTTTGGCGGGGAGCCTCATCCATCTTAGCGCGGCCCAGATACGGCTTGTCTTTGACGACCCAGGAATAGGTACTGCTCAGCGGGTGAATGTTGTCACCGAACTCGTGGCCGTAGAGCGGAAACCCGGCTTCCAGGCGCAAGGTGTCGCGTGCGCCCAGGCCAGCGGGGGTGATCCCCAGGGTCACCAGGGCGTCCCATAGGGCTTCGCCCTCATCGGCTTTCACGAACACCTCGAAGCCGTCTTCACCGGTGTAGCCGGTACGCGCAAAAAACACGTCATGATCCAGCAAGCGGCCTGCAAAAAAGCTGTTGCGTTTGGCGGCGATCAGGTCGGCGTCGGTGTGAGGGTCCAACGTCTCGGCGGCCTTGGGGCCCTGCACGGCAATCAGCACCCACTGATCCGACTCGTCGGTCATCTGGACGTCGTAGTCCCCGGCCAGCGCCTGAAGGTGCTCCCAGTCCTTGGCAATGTTGCCGGCGTTTACGACCATCAGGTATTCCTGCTCGCCTGCTTGGTAGATAAAGATGTCGTCCACCAGACCGCCCTGATCATTGGGCAGCCAGTTGTAATGGGCGCGGCCGGGTTTCAGCTTGCTCACGTCGTTGGGCGTGACGTACTGCAAAAAGTCCAGCGCACCGGCGCCGCTGAAGCGAAACTGACCCATGTGCGAAACATCGAACATGCCCACGTTCTCACGGACCGCCTGGTGCTCGGCTTTCAGCCCCGCGTACTGCACCGGCATGTCCCAGCCACCAAACGGCACCATTCGCGCACCAGAGCGCAGATGCGCCGCGTGCAGAGGCGTCTTCTTCAGATTTTGGTTGTCCACGTTCCAACTGTACCGGAGACGGACCTACCGGCTCGGGAATGGGGAGCGAGACTGTCCGGTCGCATTGGACAGGGACAACGTGAAAGGGTCCAGGGAACCCTCGTTCCTGGACCCTAGAAGTGTTCAGCGCCCTTAGCGGCGACTACTGTGATCGCCCTCAGCGAATTCTTCAATGATCTTCTTGTTGAAGGCAGGCAGATCGTCCGGGTTACGGCTGGTCACCACGCCTTTATCGGTCACGCACTCTTCGTCTACCCACTCAGCCCCAGCCAGCTTCAGCTCGGTTTGCAGGCTGGGCCAGGAAGTCATCTTCAGACCCTTCGCGATCCCAGTCTCGCTGAGGCTCCAGGGACCGTGACAGATCGCGGCGATAGGTAGGCCTTTATCATAGGCGTCGCGCACGAATTTCATGGCGGCGTCGTCCAGGCGCAGTTTGTCGGGGTTGACCGTGCCGCCGGGCAGCAACAAGCCAGCGTAGTCAGCGATGTTCGCTTCGGCCACGGTCTTGTCTACGGCGTACTTGCCCTGCGGCTCAAGGTCACCCTTCATCGACTGAATCTCGCCACTCTTGAGGCTGATCAGCTCGGTGGTCCCGCCCGCAGCCTCAATCGCCCCGCGGGGGCTGGTCAGTTCGATCTCCTCTACACCGTCAGTCGCCAGGATGGCGATTTTCTTGCCCATCAGTTTACTCATGTGAGCAGTGTGCCTGCGGCAGCCATGAACTGCATGACCTCCCCACTAAAGGGGATTTACGGCGTCTTGAAGGAGTCTTTACGCCCCCTCATCGAGAGGGAGTGCCCGTGAGGGGCACTGGCCTGAAGCTTGTCAAGTGGGGAGGCTCTCGGTTGCTCTGGGGTAGGCAGCGTAAGGTAAGAAAGCTGAATACCAATAGCGCCCAAAGTTACTTTTGCGGCGCTTGTCGTCATCTGGAGAGACGCTCGCCGCTAGGCTGATGACCTGGCATAAGAGGGCCTACGGACCCTGAAAGGGGGTGAGGAACCATCGGAACCAAAGAAGACGTGCGTGATCAGCTGAATATCGCCGACGTGATCGGTGAGTATGTGAGCCTCTCCCCCGCTGGCCGGGGCCGCCTCAAGGGCCTGTGTCCCTTCCACAAGGAAAAGTCTCCCTCGTTCCATGTAGACGCCGAACAGGGCTACTACCACTGCTTTGGCTGCAAGGCCGGTGGTGATGTGTTCAAGTTCGTACAGGAGATGGAGCACCTCAGCTTCGGGGACGCTTTACGGAAGCTGGCCGAGCGGGCCGGGGTCCAGTTGGAACAGAAATATGGCGAACGGGTCAGCCGCGACCTGTACGACGTGAACGACTTCGCGCTGAGCTACTTCCGCGAGCATCTGACGGGGACAGCGCTGGCCTACTTTCAGGGCCGTGGCCTGACTGACGCTGTCATTCAGGAATTTGAACTGGGCTACGCCCCAGGCGGCTGGGACGGTCTGCTGCAGCGCGCACGGGCACACGGCCTGAGTGAGCGTCAACTGCTGGACGCCGGGCTGCTCACCCAGAACGAACAGGGCCGGGTCTACGACCGCTTCCGTGACCGCGTGATGTTCCCGATCCGTGATCACCTAGGAAGGCTGGTGGGCTTTGGCGGACGCGTGCTGGACGATTCCAAACCCAAATATTTGAACACCCCCGAAACCGACGCCTTCAAAAAAGGCGAGCTGCTGTATGGCCTGCACCGCGCCCGCAACGTGCTGAAAGACGGCCAACCCCTCATTGTGGCCGAGGGCTATATGGACGTGATCGCGCTCCAGCAGCACGGCTTTGCTGGGGCCGTCGCCAGCCTGGGCACGGCGCTGACGGCCGAACACGCCACGCTGTTGGAGCGGCTGGGTGCCCGCGAACTGGTCTTGATGTTCGACCGCGACGAGGCGGGCCTCAAGGCCACCCTGTCGGGCCTGGATCAGACGTTGGGTGCCCGCTTTCAGGTGCGGGCCACCTCGGTGCCCAGTGGCAAAGACCCCGCCGACGCACTGCGCGAAGGTGACACGGCCAGTATTCAGCGGGCACTGAGCGGGGGCCTGGACGAAAGCACCTACCGGGTGCAGGCCGCCCGCGACCGCTATGGCCTGGACACCCGCGACGGCAAGCGCCGCATCCTGATGGAGCTGCTGCCACGTATGCAGAACCTTGATCCTCTAGACGATGGGGCCGAGAAGATGCGCACGCAGGTCTGCGAACTGCTGGACATTCGCCCGCAGGCGCTGCTGGACTGGATCGGGTCCAAGGCCAAGCGCCGCACGCTGACCGACACCCACATCGCGGGCATGAGCCGCGGCGGTGGACAGGAGGAAGACCGCGAGCTGGCCCTGCTGCGCCAACTGCTGGTGGATCCCAGGCTGCTGGCCAAGTTGGACGGTACCCTGGGCTGGCGCAACGAACTGGTCCGTAAGGTGATGCTGGCCGCCCAGGGAGCCCAGAGCACCGACGACATCATGAGTGTGTTCCGGGGGCAACCCGAAGAAAGCCAACTGATCCGCCTGATGTTCGAGAACACCCAGAGCGGCAACATTTCGCGGGCCGGTCACGAGGAGTACGAGGCCAAGCAGCAGACCTACGCGGCAGCGGCGGTGGACGACATTCAAGTGGGCCTGAGCATCGAGTCACTGCGCAGCGAAGTGCAGTTGCTCAAGTCTCAACTGCTGGAAGCGCCACCGCCCCAGCAGGCGGGCATCCTGCGGCAGATTACCGAATTACAGCGGGCCATTGAGGCCGAAAAGCGGGCACGGGCGCACGGAGCGTAGGTGCTGGCTCCGGTGGTAGCCGCTATGATGACGCCGTGAGCCAGGCAACCATCGGGGTGTTTGATAGTGGGGTGGGTGGCCTGAGCGTGCTGGCCGAGTTGCGCCGCGAGCTGCCGCAGGAGTCCTTCACCTACCTGGCCGACACTGCCCACGTCCCTTACGGTGACCGCAGCGACGAGGAAATTCGCCGCCTGACCGAAACAGCAGCCCGCTACTTGCAGGCACGGGGCTGCAAGGCTTTAGTGGTGGCTTGCAATACGGCTTCGGCTTATGGACTACAGCATCTACGCCAGGTCCTGCCCGACTGGCCAATCGTGGGGCTGGTCCCTGCCGTCAAACCGGCAGCCGAACGTACCCGCAGTGGCGTGATTGGGGTCATGGCGACACCCGCCACCCTACGCGGCAATGTGTTGCAAGACCTGCTGACCGAGTGGGCTGTAACCAGGGGCGTAGAGGTCATGCTGACCACCAGTCCCCAGTTGGTCCCACTGGTCGAGCGCGGCGCGGCAGACAGCGACGATGCCCGCGCCCTGCTACGTGAGTTACTGCGTCCATTGGCCGAAGCCGGAGCCGACCAACTGGTGTTGGGGTGTACCCACTATCCCTATTTGGTCAGTAGCATCCGGCGCGAGTTCGGGGAGCAGTTCACACTGATTGACTCGGGACGGGCAGTGGCCCGGCAGACCCGGCGCGTGCTGGACGCAGCCGGCCGGCTGGCCCCCGAAGGTACAGTCGGAGGAATCATCACCTACCTGGTCACGGGCGATGCGCAGGCCGCGCAGCCGGTCATGTCGCAGCTGGTAGGTGAGGAGGTCACGGTGCAAGCGAGTGTCTGCACACCAAATCCGGTGGATATAAATGGCGACTTGGGCGAAGCCTCAACATCTGCTGGCTCTCAGGGCACACACTGAACCATGACCAAATCAGATGACACCACCCGCGACAATGAAACGCCCACCAGCGGCTACGTGGAGACCGACCAGCAGACCGAGATCACCGAGGGAATGCAGGGCGCCACTGGCAACGCCGATGCCAACGGCCTGGACTCTGACGCCGATCCGCAGGAGAAATTGGCGGAACTCGACAAGAACCTTGAAGGTCTCAAAGACCTCTAAGGTTCGGCAATAGCGGAAGGGCGGACGCTGTTAGGGCAGTGCCGCCCTCTTTTCATGCCTACAACTCCAGATCGCCCGGCGTCCGCGCAGCTGCCGGAATAGCGGTGACCAGCACCTCGTATTTACCCGTCACAAAGACTTTGAACCCGTGCTTGTGCAGATACCGGCGACTCTGAGCCACATCGGCAAACAGCAGGCTGAGGTCGGGGCGGGCAAAATTGCGCAGCCGCGCCCCGTAACTCAGCTCACCGCCCCGGTAGCGGGCATTCGGAAAGCCGAGGACCAGCCCGCCGCCCGGAGTCAGATGCTCACGGTGCAGCGAGCGCAGTACCCTGTCCAAATCTACCCCCGGACTTTGCAGCACGCTGAGGGCCAGCACCAGATCAAAGCGGCCCAACCCGGCAGGTAGCGCATTGACGTCTGCGGTCAAGAAGGTGGCTGCCCGCTGCCGCCGCTGCGCCAACGCCAGCGCCGAAGCGTCCAGATCCACGCCGACCACTTCCAGGCTACTGGCACGCTCGGGAAAGGCCAGCGCCAGTGCGTCCAACTCACGCCCAGCGTTGACACCCAGTGCCAGCACCCGCCCACCCGGAGGTGGGGCCACCCGGCGCAGGGCTTCCACCAGTGACAGGAGAAATGCAGGGTCTTCCAGCTTGTCGGCACGGGCAAATTCGCTGTCCGGGCCGTAGCCTTGGGCGGTGTCCAGCGCTCCGGAGCGTCGCCGTAAGGTGAGCCGCACTTGGGTTCCACCACTCAGCAGACGTGGGGTCAGCAGGTGCGCGTCCAGCAGATCCGCCACATCTGTCCAGACCGCCCAGGAACGGTGCAGCCCCACGGGACCTGACTCGCCGGCGTAGAGGCCCAGACCCAGGTCCGGGTTGGGCACGATGAAGCTCACTTCGTCCGCCGCCCGTAAGGCAGCGCGTAGGGCCGGCAGCAGGAGAGCCAGCGGCTGCCCGCCGAAATCGGGGTGGGACAGATCAAGGTCAGGCTCAGCATTCATAGGGAAGGGTAAGTTTACAATGGCCCCCATGACCCCGCCCACCCGCTGCGTGCTGGATGCCAGTTCGCTGCTCAGTTATGTTCTCAACAAACCCGGCGTCGACGCTGTGGCCGAATTGCTGGAACACTCCGCCATGCACGCCGCCACCTGGACCGAGATGCTGACACAGCTTTCGCGCCGCGCCGACATACACCAGCCGGATGTGGTTGCCGCACGGCTCAAGAAGGTCATTTTTATTGATGTGGGTCAGGACCAAGACGCCGAAATGGCCGGCAAATTGGCTGCCCTAGGACCGCAGTCTGGCCTGTCACTGGGGGACCGCTACGCCCTGGCGATGGCCGCCCGACTGGATGTCCCCGTGATCACGGCACACAGCCACTGGGAGGCGCTCAAGCTGGACATGCTGCCTCAGACCGTGCGGGTGCACCGGGTGCGTTCCACCTGAGTCGGCGAAGGCGGCTGTAGCGACAGGTATGCGTAGCTCTCAGTATCCCCGGTGCTGCACTTCAGCACCCAGCTCGGCCAGCTGATCGGTCAGAACGCCTACTGCGGCCTTAACCCCCGGCGTGATGATCGGTCCACCGAAACGGCCCAGGCGCACCAGCGTGCTGCCGTCGGCACGGTTGGTCACGTCAATCAGGACTTCCTGGGTCAGATCGCCTTCCACCACATGGGCCAGTGCCACCCAGCCGTCCCGGCGTAGGCTGGCATACAGGTCCAGGAGCACCACGGTCCAGGTGCCGCGTGGGTCACGGGCCGTGTGCTTGGCGAAGGTGGCAGGGTCAAAGGTGGCAGGCAGTTGGATGATGCTGTGGGGCACGGCAGGGTCCTCCGGGGTGGCGGGATAGGGCAAGTAGACACGGTGTGGCACGGCGGAATGCTGGGTCGGCACAAAGCGGGCGTGCTGCGCTTCCAGGCCCAGGTCACGCCACTTGAGGGCGTACTTGGTTTCCAGGGCGGCGGGTGGCGGGCCTGTCAACTCCACCCGCATCACCCCACTGGCCTCGGCCTGGGCACAAGCGAAGGCAAAGTATTCCTCATGGTCGGTGGTCAGCAGCACTGCGCCGCCTGGCTTGAGGCGGCTGGCTGCCACCTGGAAAAAGGGCACGCGCAGCAGTCGGTGTTCCTCGTGACCCGCCTTAGGCCAGGGATCGGGAAAATTCACAACGATGGCGTCCAGTGCCCCATGCGGAATCACTTCAGGCAGCAGCACTTCGGCGGGCAGCTTGGTCAGGATGGTGTTGTCCAGACCAGCCTGGCGCAGTCGGCGGTGGGCCTTGAGCAGTGACACCCCGCTGATCTCCACGCCGAGGTAGTTGGGCGGCTCTACGAACGTCTGTGCGTAATGCGGCCAGAAGCGACCATCCCCAAATCCCACTTCCAGCACCCAGGGACGGTTTGCTGTCTGCGGATAGAGCGACGCCGGATCACTCGGAAACTGGAAATCGCCCAAGCGGTAGATCATGCCTGCCCCTCCCGCAATTCGGCGGCCAGCTGCGCGGCGGCGTTCAGTACGGCAGCGTAGGAATCACCCGCCGGAGTGCAGCGGCCCAGGGCATACACCTGATCGAAACGGCTCAGGCGGAAACCCTCCAACTCGCTGCCGTGCAAAGTCAGAAAGCGGACCTCGTAAGGCGGGGCGCCCTCAACGCCCTGCGCCTCCTGCGCGGCGCCGGTCAGGTACACACTGCTGCGGGCCAGGTCATCGGCCAGGAAGTCATAGGCCACTTCGGACAGTCGCCCAGCATCTTCGAGGGTGTCGCCCACCAACAGGCGGCCCTTGAGAAAGGCACCCACGGCCAGCACCGCCCGCCGCGCCGTCAGGGTCGGCCCTTCCCAAGTGCTCAGGCGTACCAAGTCACTTTCTTCGTTCAGCGCCGTCACCGTACTCTGGAGCAGATGCAGGCCGTCCGTTTCCTCCAGCCGTTCCTTGAGGCGGCGGTGAAAGGTCCAGGTATCGGCGGCTGGTCCCAGCTCGGCGGCCACGGACCCGATCCAACTGTTTGCAGGCAGCGCCGCGCCTGTCAGGGTGGGGGCATATAAGTTACCCACATGGTCCAGCGCCTGCGTGACCAGCAACACGTCCTGGCCCGCCTGCGCCAAGCGGTAGGCCAGTTCGGACCCGGCCAGGCCAGCACCGATCACAGCCGTGTCGTACACGTGCCCAGGCTGCGGCTGACTGCGGGGAGTACGCGGTTCACTCATCAAGGGGCAAGTGTAAAGCATCCGGCAAGCTCAGGCTGGAAGTTGGCCCAGGCTCACTGCCTAGACTGACCGTACCTCAAACTCCAAGCCTGGACCTGACGACACCTCACCTACAACCGGAGGCAAGCCATGAACCTGATCTTCCAAGAATCCAGCCTCAGTGACCGAATTGAAGACACCATCACCGAGAGCGCCACACTGGACCAACTGGCCCTCAACTTTCAGCACACTCTCCAGAGCGCGCTGCACACCCTCCCCCCTGCCGTAGTGGCTGCCCTACGCGGCGACTGGCTGGGCCACCCGGTACATCCGATCAAGGTCCATCTCCCGCTGGGCGGCTGGATGATCGCAGCGCTGCTGGACTTCGCGCCGCTGGGTAATACACCAGAGAAGCGCCAGCAATACCAGAAAGCTGCCGATACCGCTTTGCTGCTGGGCACGGTAGGCGGGGCTGGAGCCGTTGCGACCGGCTGGGTGGAATGGTCCACCGCCAGAGGTCAGGCCCGGCGCACTGGCCTGATCCATGGGGCACTGAATGAAACAGCCTTTTTGCTGAATGTAGGATCACTGATAGCCCGTAAAAAAGGGCGACGCGGGCTTGGGAAGGCCCTCAGCGGCGCTGGCCTGGGTCTGGCGCTGGCTGGCGGGATGCTGGGTGGGCAACTGGTTTACCGCCACCGCATGGGGTAAAAGTTGTGGCCGATGCATAGGGCGTGACAGGTCATTCACTCTGCCTGGCAGGACCCGAAGAGGGCCGCGGTGGCATGATCCGTGGCGCATTTCTTCTTTGCCGCCTTAGCGCCGTAGCCAGCGCCCACCGCTTTCCTCAGCATGTCCAGCCAGTTGCAGCATCATCAGCGTGGTTTGCAAGTCGCTGAGAGATAGCCCCGTCTGTGCTGATAGATCATCCAGTGTACGGGGTTCGGTCAGGGCCGCCAGCACGGCGGCCTGTTCACCGGGCAGATCGGGTGGAGAGGTTATAGATGTGCCCCCTACGCCTGTCCACCCCAGTTCGGTCAGGATGTCCGCAGCGGATTCGGTGAGCACGGCGCCTTCACGCAACAGGCGGTGAGGGCCAGCCGCCCGGGGATCGCCCGCGCGGCCTGGGACGGCAAACACCGTGCGGCCACACTCCAGCGCGTGTGTGGCCGTAATCAAGGAGCCGGATTTCAGCTCTCCCTCCACCACCAACACGGCGCTGGACAGGGCCGCGATCAAACGGTTGCGCTGGGGAAAGTGATGGGCCTGTGGTCCAGTGCCCAGTGGGTACTCACTGACCAGACTCAGACGGCGGGCCAGATCCACATTTTCAGCCGGGTACACCCGGTCCACCCCAGTCCCCACCACACCGATACTCAGCGCTCCGGCCTCTACTGCTGCGGTATGGGCCGCGGTATCTACTCCCCGTGCCAGGCCACTCACCACCGTGACCCCTGCAGAGCTCAGGTCAGTGGCGATCTGCCGGGTCAGGCTAAGAGCATGGGGACTGGCCCCACGGGTGCCGACAATCCCTACCGTATACGGTGACGCAGGCAAGTCGGGCAGTGGACCGCGCACCCACAGCACGGCTGGTGGGTCACCCAGGGCTTCCAGAGCAGGTGGGTAGTCAGGGAACCCACGTCCTAGCAGCCGAATATCTTTGCCCTCGCTGCGGGCTTGAGCCACCCGTTCCAACTCCTGTGCAGCTGCGTCGTAGGCAGGTTTGGTGACTGCAGCTGCCGAGCGTCGGTCCAGCCCCTCCACTCCACTTAGGGCTGATGGTGGTGCCGCCAATGCGCCTACCGCCGACCCGAAGTGCTGCCGCAAGGCCTCAATCCGGCGTGGCCCGAGCCCTGGGGTCAACCGCAGGGCAAGCAGGGCCCGCAGCTCAGCCGACTGATCCAGCGCCGGGTCAGATGGAAAGCGACTCACTGTTCAAGCATAACGGGTGGCTGGCTGACCTTGAGCCTCCCAGAAATGAATCCCTGCGCTTTCAGCCTCTCACCAGTCCCTCTCCCAAAGTCAGTTCATCCAGCTCCTCCAGTTCGTCGCTTTCATCGGCCAGCAGGGCGTCAGGTATGCTCAGGCGAAATTCAGCTCCGCCCTCAGCACCATTGCCCCCAGTCAGCTGCCCACCGTGCATCTGGGCAATCTGACGGCTCACACTCAGGCCCAGGCCACTCGAGCCGCTGCCGCTAACAAAGGGGTCAAAGATGCTCTCGCCTAAGGCATCAGGTAAGCCTGGCCCGCTGTCACGCACCGTGAAGACCAGCTGCTCACCCACTGCCTGCAACGTCAGGCACACGCAGCCTCCTGGTCCGGCGGCACGCCGGGCATTGGCCAGCAGATTCCGTAGTGCCTGCGTCAGGCGGTCCGGGTCACACAGAATCATGCCGTTCCAGTCACCTGCGTACTCGGTCCCCGGCACCAGCCGCTCCAGGCGATCACGTAGTGCCTGGGCCGGGATGAGGTGCCAAACCAGTTTCAGGTCCAGTTCGCCGCGGGCCAACTGCATCAGGTCCTGGGTCGTAAAGGTCAGTTCATCGGTGACCAGGGCGGCCTTCTGAATTTCCGGATCACCGGTACGTTCACCCGCACGGTCCAGCGTGGCCTTGAGCACCGTCAGCGGTGCGCCCAACTCATGGACGATCTGGCCCAGCAGCGCTTTTTCACGGTGCTGCTGGGCATCTATACGGACCAGTAGGCGGTTAATCGCAGAGATCAAGCGGTGAACTTCGTCGGGGCGATCTGGCAGCGGCAGCGCGGCCATATTCTTGGAAGGACTGATCTGGTCAGCCAAGGCGGCAGCGCGGCCCAGATGTTGCAGCATGTGCTGACCCAACAGGTAACCGAACAGCAGGGTCAGCAAAGGCGTAATGATCACCGCCAGCAGCATGGCGCGGGTGGCCCCTTCACGGGCGTCCAGCAGCGGTTCACTGGGTAGGGCCACCCAGAGCATTTGCCCCTCGAAAAATCCCGTCAGCTCACGGGAGACGCCACGCATCGGCACGTTGCCCACACTGAAGTCACCCTCGGTCGGGAAGGGCAAAGGGTCGCCAGGTGCAAAAGGCAGGGGGGTGTTCTGAGGCATCACGAAGACATTGCCCTGCTCATCAAGCACCGCCGAGAAATTGTCCAGGGCTGGAACCAGCGACTCTCCCAGCCCGGCAGAAGCATCACTCAGCCGCACCGAGAGGGTATCGGCGCGGTCGGTCAGCCGCATATCGAACTGATTCTCCATACCGCGCAGCAAGAAGCCCATCATCGCAAAACCCACCACTGACACCAACGTCAGCGTGACCAGACTGAAGGCTAACGCCAGGCGAAAGCGCAGGCTCTTGTGCCAGGCCACCTTGGCGCTGCTCAGGGCAGGGATCGGTTGGTTGAACTGGGCCATGCTTGCCCCTTACACGGCCCTCAGCCGCTTGGCAGTCAGCTTTGCAGCACGTAGCCGACGTTACGGATGGTCCGAATACGGAGGTCTGACCCCGCGCCGTCCAGTTTCTTACGTAGCTGCGAGATCCGCACCTCTACCGAATTGGAGCTGGGGGTTTCCCAGCCGTACAGATGGGACTCTATGTCAGCGCGGCTGAAGACCCGCTCAGGGGTCCGCATCATCAGTTCCAGAATGCGGGCCTCATGCTCGGTCAGGTTGATGTGCTGCTCACCGATGGTCATGGTCAGCGAACTGGTGGAGAGGCTGGTGTTGCCCAGGTTCACGCCTCCACCCGAAGCGGTACGCCGCAGCAGCGCCGTAATCCGCGCTTCCAGCTCTGGCATGGCAAAGGGCTTGGTCAGGTAATCGTCGGCTCCGGCATTCAGCCCCGCCACCCGCTGCTGCACGTCACTGCGGGCCGACAGCACCAGCACTGGCGTGGACGAATACTGCCGCAAGCGCTCGACCAAGTCCAGACCGTCCCCATCTGGCAGGTTCAGGTCCAGCAGGATCAATTGTGGAGCATGGGTGCCCAACCAGTCCTCGGCAGACCGCAGCGTGGCGGCATGGTAGACCTGATAATCGGCGTCCAGATAGTCACGTAGCAATGGCCCCAGGTGGGGATCATCTTCGACCAGCAGCAGTTGGGGCAGCATTATCTTCCTCCGGAAGTCTCAGTCAGGCTCAGCTTGAGGCGGTAAGGCATCAGGAATTGTTCCAGCGTCTGTAGGCCGCCGGGCACCTTGATCATAATCTGTCCGCCGCGAATTTCACCTTCATAACGGGCACGCAGGGGCGCGAACTGGGCGCGGCCACGTTCCAGATCACTTTTGGAGAACAGAATGATCACGTCATCCGCCACACCCCGCACCACCTGGCCACGTAAGACACCATTTTCGGACTCGCCGTAAGCCAGTTTGGTTTGCAGTTGGCTGTCCCAGACCATCATTTCCAGTGCCGAAGCGGGCGCAGCCAGACCGCTGAAGGCCAGCAAGGTGAGGACGCACGTCACCCACTTATGGGGCATATATTTTTTAGCAATTTGGTCAAACATTTCAGACTCCATCTCAAAAGAAGTAAGGCTAGGGAAAAAACCACGTTACCCGTCTGAGGTTGAGCAACGCCTAAAATATTTGAGTCAGGTTGATTGGGTTTTTGACTCAGGCGCTGGCCTCCTCAGGTCAGACACGACTCTTATGCCTTCTAGCATAGGCATTCAATCTGACGGCGACGTGACGGGCCTCCAGACAACCTTGAGGCAGGCTGAAGATTCTTGAGGAGCTGACAGGTGAAGATGGCGTCATCTTTACTGAGCGGCAGCGAGTATGGGCGGACCCGCCAAGTCCAAAACGACGCGGCTTACACCCGGTAGCTACTCGGTTGATCTGAGAGTGTCCTTGCGGAAGTGCCTGCACAGCGACAATCTAGAAGCGTGTCAGGGCATAAAAGAAAGCGCTGCCCCTGCAAAATAGGGGGCAGCGCTTCCCGGAGCAGCTTCAGTCCAAGAACTTGTGGCTTACATCGCTTCCAGCATCAGGCGGTCGGGGTTCTCCAGCAGGCGGATCACTTCTTTGCAGAAGCGCGCTGCTTCAGCGCCGTCCACCAGACGGTGGTCGAAGGACAGCGAGATGTACATCATGTGGGCCACCACGATCTCGTTGTTTTCGTTCACGATGGGGCGCTTTTGGATGGAGTGAATGCCCAGAATGGCGGCGTCAGGAACGTTGATAATCGGGAAGGAGAACAGCGCGCCAATGCTGCCGATGTTGGTGATGGAGAAGGTGCTGCCCGCCAGCTCGTCGCCTTTGAGCTTACCTTCCTGGGCACGGGCGGCCAGATCCACCACTTCGCCCGCCAGCTCGTACACGGACTTCTTGTCCACGTCACGCAACACCGGCACCGTCAGGCCCGCATCGGTCGCCACGGCCATTCCCATGTGGTAGTAGCTCTTCTGCACAATTTCCTGAGTGGCCTCGTCAAAGGAAGTGTTCAGGCTGGGGTACTTCTTGAGAGCGGCAGCCACGGCCTTGAAGATAAACGGCAGGTAGCTGATCTTGATGCCGTCGGCAGCAGCCTGATCCTTGACGCGGCTGCGGAATTCGACCAGTTTGGTCATGTTGATCTCGTCCACCGTCAGGGTGCGGACCGTGTAGAGGTGGCTGGCTTGCATCTGGTTGGAGATGGCGCGGCGCATCCCACGCAGCGGCACACGCTCTTCAAGATGCTCGTAGCCTTTGGGCGTGCGGTACTGCACCGGGGCCACGGGCAAGCCGCCCTGACCACCCGCCGTAGCAGGTGCAGCAGCCTGGGATTGTGCCTGACCTGCGCTGCCATGGTTCACGACATCGGCAATGCGGATGCGACCATTGGGACCGCTGCCCTGCACCTGGCCCAGATCAATGCCCATTTCACGGGCCAGCTGACGGGCGGCCGGAACAGCCAGCACACGGCCGGTCACTGCAGCAGTATGACCAGCTTCCCGCGCGGCCGGTGAAGGGGTTCCCCCCTGATTCAGTCCCTGGACCTTGACAGCGCCGCCGCCTTCAAAGGCTTTGAACAGGCTGGCCGAGTCGTCCGACCCGGCAATGTGACCAGCTTCCACGATAGAGCGCTCTTCCTGGGCCTGCTGAGGCAACTGCTCATCACTGGTGGTGGGGTTCTCACCGCTGTCCTGAATGGCCTGCTCGGGGCTAGGGGTAGGTGCAACATCCGCGCTGGCGCCTGCGGTTCCCCCTGTTTCATCAATGGTCAGAATGGCGGCGTGAACGGCGACGACATCGCCTTCCTTGGCCAGCAGCTTGGTGACAGTACCAGCGTAGGGGCTGGGCAATTCCACCGTCACCTTGTCGGTCATCACTTCGCACAGCGGCTGCTCAATAGTGACGGTGTCGCCCTCTTTCACCATCCACTTGAGAATTTCACCCTCGACCACGCTCTCGGCCAGTTCCGGCAACAGTACTTCTTTCATGTTTTCTCCTTGATTTTGCGGCGCACCCATTCTGGCTAGCAGCAGTGGCACACGGAAATTGAAGTCAAATGCAGATTCAGCTTAACAGTCCCGCTTGATCAGGCGGTCAGCCTGGGCGGACACCCGGCCAGAGTGATAAGGCCCTGGCCGAATGGCGTCCCCGGCCCCGCTTGGCTGGAGACCTTCAGGAGATCAGTAGTTCAGCACCCGGACGCAGGCGTTGGCGATTCGGTTCCCACTGGGCAGGTAAATCTTGTCCTGCACATAGGGATAAGGCGTATCGAAGCCCGCCACCTGAATCACCGGAGCCAGCAACTGGTCAAACAGTTCTTCCTGAATGGAATAGGCCACTTCACCCATGAAGTTGGAGGTGCGCGGCGCTTCGCTGACCAGGACGGCGCGGCCGGTCTTGGCGACACTGTTCAGCACGGCCTCTTTGTCCCAGGGCATCAGCGAGCGCAGGTCAATGACTTCGGCCTGTACGCCTGCTTCGGCCAGAGCCTCGGCAGCACTGATGGCGTCGGGCATCACGCCGCCGTAGCCGATGATGCTCAGGTCAGTACCTTCGCGCCGCACGGCAGCCTTGCCGATAGGCACGGTGTAGTCGGCCAGCGGTAATTCACCCTTAGCAGCGCGGTATAGCCGCTTGGGTTCAAAGTAGATCACTGGGTCTTCGCCGCGAATGGCCGCTTTGAGCAGGCCCTTGGCGTCGTAGGGGGTGCTGGGCATCACGACCTGCACGCCGGCCATGTGGGTGTAATAGGCCTCAGGGCTCTGGCTGTGGTGGTGTCCACCCTTTACCCCACCGCCCGAGGGCGTACGGATCACCATCGGGGCCGTGTTCTGTCCGCCGGAGCGGTAACGGACCTTGGCAGCTTGAGACAGAATCTGGTCAAAACTGGGACCCATATAGTCGGCAAACTGAATCTCTGCCACGGGGCGCAGGCCACGTATGGCCATACCTACCGCCGCTCCCACAATCGCCGCTTCGGACAGTGGAGTGTTAAAGACGCGGTCCAGACCGTGCTTCTCGGTCAGGCCTGCGGTAGCCATAAATACACCGCCACGTGGGCCAACGTCTTCACCAAAGACCAGGACCCGCTTGTCACGGGCCAGTTCTTCGTCCAGCGCCTCAGTGATCGCACCGATCAAGTTCATCGTTTTGGTTTCGCCCAGTTCGGCCTGGGGGCGTTCTACGGTCAGGCTCATGCCAGGGCCTCCTGTTCGGCACGTACATAGGCTTCTTGTTCGGCCAAGTGTGGGGGCTGCACGGCGTACACGTCTTGGAACATCAGGTCCCAGTCGGGTGTGCCACTGGCCGCAGCCTCATCAATAGCAGCAGCCACTTCGTCGCCCACTTCCCCCACCATCGCAGCTTTTTCTTCCTCGCTGATGGGATGGCCCATGTTCTGCAGCAGCTTCTCAATCCGCTCCAGAGGATCACGGGCGGTCCATTCAGCCACCTCTTCGCGGGTGCGGTAGTTCTTCTCAGCGTCAGCGTCGGCGTTGGAGTGCGATCCCACACGGTAAGTCAGGGCTTCGACCATCGCCGGACCTTCACCGCTGCGAATCTGATCGGCCACGTGGCTCATGACTTCTAGCACCGCAATGACATCGTTGCCGTCTACGTAGTAGCCAGGCATCCCGTAGGCACGCGCCTTGATGTGGATGGTCTCGCTGGCCGTCTGATCGGCCACACCTGTAGAGATGGCCCACTGGTTGTTCTCGCAGACGAACATCACTGGAGCGTGACTCACGGCGGCCATGTTGACCCCGGCGTGCCAGTCACCCTCACTGGTTGCACCATCACCAAAAGTACAAACCGTGATTTCATCCGTACCCAGGTACTTCTGAGCCATCGCCGTACCCGTGGCCGGCGGAATCTGCGAAGCGATGCTGGAGCTAATGGACGCCACGTTGTATTCCTTGGCGCAGAAGTGGTGGGGCATCTGACGGCCTTTGCAGCTGTCCGACGCCGTTCCCATAATCTGACTGACGATCTGCAACATCGGCACACCTAGCGTCAGCATGATGGGATGGTCACGGTAATACAGCCACCACCAGTCGTGTCCAGAGCGGCAAGCCAGTGCCAGGCCGACCTGGGTGGCTTCCATCCCGTGTGCCTGAGCATAAAAGCTGGTGCGGCCCTGGCGCAGCAAGGGAATCAATTTGCGGTCCATTTCACGGGCGCGCAGCATATGACGGTACAGCTCACGGATGAATTCAGGAGTGTAGCGCTCAGGCAAATCCTGAAGCAGCTCGCCCTGATCAGACACCCACTGAATCGGGCGCTGGGTGAATGGTTGGATCATGTATGCCTCCTTGGCCGCGCCCTCGCCAGACTGGTCCCATTCCTGGGCCACACACAGGTTGGGTGTCCGGAAAGCCAGATCCCAGCGGGGCAGACGTGAGAATTAACGTTCGCTGTGAATGATAGCGCAAGTACCCTCCTCTACCATCACGATCAGGGGAGAGTGAAGCACGACTACGGGCCAGCAGAATCGCGCCCTGGACGGCCCCAAGCACTATTCGGCTATCAGGTCGCACGGAATATGAGCTGTGTTTTTATAAGCGTGGGTGTTGCTCTGCCTTGCTGGGTTACAACTGTCAAAATCCGCTTTAGGCCCTGCCTTGCCGGACCCATCACGTCACCCCCACCACGTCCCCTGTCAGCACACATTGGCCCCCGGTGCAGCACTCTAAGCTGAGCCTTATGAAGAGCGGCTGGAACGTCATTGTGATCGGCGGCGGCCATGCGGGAATCGAAGCCGCGTGGGCTGCGGCCAAGTTTGGTCGGGCAGCGATGCTGGTTGGTAATCCGGCCACCATCGGGCGAATGCCCTGTAACCCCTCGGTCGGTGGCCCCGGCAAAAGCCAGCTGGTGTTTGAGCTGCAGGCCCTGGGTGGATTGATGCCTACACTGGCTGATCAGACGGCCATCCACACCCGTGTACTGAATGCCAGCAAGGGGCCAGCCGTGCAATCCCTGCGGGTGCAGAACGAGCGTGACCTGTATGCCAGTGTGGCGCAGGATGCTCTGCTGGCTGTGCCAGAGTTGGATGTTCTACGCGGTGAGGCGGCCGATCTGGAAAGTGACGGTCAGGGTGGCTGGTGGGTGATCACGACCGACGGACGGCGCTTCTGGGCCAGGAGCGTGGTGATTGCAGCAGGCACCTTCATGCGTGGCATCACTTGGTATGGGCGTCAATCACGGCACGAGGGACGGCAGGGTGAGCCACCTTCACGCTTTCTCAGCGAAGCCCTGCAACGGGCTGGACATGGCCTCAAACGTTTCAAGACCGGCACTCCCCCACGCGTGCGCGCAGACTCGGTGAACTTTGCTGGGCTGGATATCATCCCCGCCGACGTTCCAGCGCGTTCCTTTACCGGTACCCCTGGCCCCCACGCTGAGTCTTCCCCCACCTGGCAAACCCACACCACTCCGCAGACCCATGCACTTGTGCAGGAGAACATTGGGTTCTCGGCCATGTACGCCGGAGATATAGACGCCACAGGCGCACGCTACTGCCCCAGCATTGAGGACAAGATCATGCGCTTTGCTCACCATGACCGTCACCTGCTGTTTGTGGAGCCTGAAGGCCTCCAGACCAGCGAGGTGTACCTGCAGGGCTTTTCATCAAGCCTGCCCCCAGAGCTGCAAGATCAGTTGGTCCGCACGCTGCCCGGCTTTGAAAAGGCGGTGATTCAGCGCTATGCCTATGCCGTGGAATATGACGTAGTGGACTCTACGCAGCTGAGCATGAATCTGGAGTCGCGGTTGCTGCCCGGCATCTACACCGCTGGACAGCTTAACGGCACCAGTGGCTACGAGGAGGCGGCCATTCAGGGACTGGTGGCCGGAACCGCTGCCGCCCGCCGCGCCGCCGACCTACCGGAACTCACTTTCAGCCGTGCCGACGGCTATCTGGGCGTCCTGCTGGACGACCTGATGCTGAAAGGCTGCGATGAACCCTTCCGTATGATGACCAGCCGAGTCGAGCACCGTTTGCTGGTCCGCCAGGACAACGCCGATGAACGTCAGACCCCCCGTGGTCATGAACTGGGCTTGGTTGGGGTGGAGCGGCTGGCCCAGGTTCAGGCCAAATATGCCCGAGTCGCTGCCGGCATAGAAGCCCTGACCCGGACCAAGCTGGATGGCAAACCAGCCGACACTTGGCTGAAGCGTCCAGAGGTTCAGCTCAGCGAGTTACTGGAGCGCGGCGTGACCCTTCCCGACCTGAGCCGTGAGGAACAGGAAGCCGTTGCAATACGCGTGAAATATGCCGGCTACATTGACCGGGCCCGCAGGCAACTGGACGCCGAGGCCAAAGCTGGACAGCTCAGCCTCCGGGATGTGGATTTCGGCGCTGTACCTTCGCTGTCCCTGGAAGGCCGTGAGAAGCTCCTACGGTTCCGGCCTGACACCATTGAACAAGCCACCCGTGTCAATGGCGTGCGCCATGCTGATATCAGTGCATTATTGGTCCATCTGAAACAGCGCTCTGGACAGGAAAGAATCCAAGCATGACTCCTGATAGAGAAAGTGTTTCACATGAAACACCCCTGGGCTGTTACCGCGATGTTTCATGTGAAACATCAATGCAATGATGTTCGTAGCTGAGCTGGTTATACTAGTCTCAAATGCCTGCCGACGCCCTAGCCGACTCCGCCCCTTCTGGTACTGAACTCTCAGGTGAGGCCCTTGATCTGTTGCATGAAGGTGCACAGGCGCTAGGTGTTTCCCTTAGTCCCGCCCAACTGAAGCAGTTCGTTACCCTATATGGCCTTTTGCGTCAGGGAGCTACCCAGATGAACCTGACTGCGCTCCACAGTGAGAGGGACGTGGTGCTGAAACATTTTGTGGATTCGCTGGGCGCTCTTCAGGCGACACTTTGGAAGGAACCAGAAAGGTCTAGCCTGCAGGTCTTGGATCTGGGTACAGGAGCGGGATTCCCAGCCTTGCCTCTGGCGATCAGCTGTCCCGCCCTGAAGATGACAGCAATGGACGCCACTCAGAAAAAAGTCGCTTTTGTCGAACGCACTGCTGAGGCGCTTGGCCTGACTGTGCGGGGGCTGAGTGGCCGCGCTGAAGATTTGGGACAGGATCCTATACACCGGGGCCGCTATGATGTTGTGGTCACGCGGGCCGTGGCTTCTTTGCCTGTTCTGGCTGAGTTAGCTCTCCCGCTGCTTAAGGAAGGTGGCTGGCTGATCGCACAAAAAGGACAGCTGGAAGATGCAGAAGTGGCCCAGGGAGAGCGGGCTATTTCGCTGCTTGGCGGAGAATTACATCCCATTCAGCGTTCTCATCTGCCCTTCCTGGGGGACGCCCGTGCACTGGTCCAAGTTCACAAGGTCGCTCCCACACCTGCCAAATACCCACGCCGCCCTGGCATCCCCAACAAACGACCTCTGGGAAATGAGTGATGTGACTTTCAAACTGGCGCCTCCGGAGGCCATACCTCACTCCTCCAAAATTCTCCGCACTTCCTCCCACACCCATCAGCTGAACAGGATCATCAAGTGAATATCATTGGAATCGTCAATCAGAAGGGAGGGGTAGCCAAAACCACCACAGCGGTGAACTTGGCTGCTTTCCTGGCCGAGCAGGGGCAGCAGGTCCTGTTGCTGGACATGGACCCTCAGGGCAATGCCACGAGTGCTCTGGGTCTTCGTGATGCCGAACATGGCCTGTACGAAGCTCTGGGCCACCCAGGGCAGGTAAAGCAATACATTCAGCCCTCGGTCCAGCCGGGGCTATCAGTCTTGCCCGCCACACCTGACCTCGCCGGAGCCGGAGTGGAACTGGCCGATGATCCTGACGCTCTGTCACGCCTATTGGCCAGTATTGCTGGGTACGACATGGTGATTATTGACGCCCCCCCCAGCCTGGGGCCGCTCACGGTCAACGTGCTTGCCGCGGCACAGCGGCTGATTATTCCGCTTCAGGCCGAATATTTTGCCCTAGAAGGGCTGGCTGGCCTGATGGAAACGGTAGAGCGGGTCCAAGAAGCGCTGAATCCACAGCTCAAGGTGTTGGGCGTCGTTCTCACAATGTTCGATGGCCGCACCAATCTGGCGCAGGAGGTAGAGACGACTGTACGCCAGCATTTCGGCCCACTGGTATTTGCAGCAGTGATTCCACGCAATGTCCGGCTGTCAGAAGCGCCCAGTTACGCACAGCCCATTAACCTGTTTGCCCCGAACTCACTGGGAGCGTCGGCCTATCAGCGTCTGGCCAAGGAGGTCATCCAGCGTGTCGAAAAGTTCTAAAAAGCCCAGTCTGGGACGGGGACTAGATGCCCTGCTCAGCCGCAAGGAGGGCGCACGTCCCAAAGACACTGAGACAGGTGAGCCTGTCGGCCGGGGCGTACAGCTGCTACCAACCAGCCGCGTCATCCAGGCGGGCTATCAACCACGGCAAGTATTTGAACCCACTGCATTGGCCGAGTTGGCACAGAGCATCCGCGAGAAGGGTATCTTGCAGCCGCTGCTGGTCCGCCCACGGGGAGATGCCTTTGAAATTGTGGCCGGTGAGCGGCGTTGGCGGGCCTCTCAATTGGCTGGCGTGCAGGAATTACCCGTCATCATCCGTGATTTGAGTGACCGTGAGGCGCTGGAAATCGCGATTATCGAGAACCTTCAGCGCGAAGACCTGGGGCCACTGGAAGAGGCTCGCGCCTACCGCACCTTGATGGAACATGGCCTGAATCAAGAAGGTGTGGCTCAGGCTGTAGGCAAGGGCCGCAGCACCGTGGCGAACGCTCTGCGGCTCCTCAGCCTGCCCGACGAGGCCCTGCAAGCCCTAGAGGCTGGGGAAATCAGCGCTGGGCACGCCCGTGCCATCCTGGCCCAGCCCGATGCAGACCGCTTATGGGCGCTGGAGCAGATTCGCAAGCGCGGTCTGAATGTGCGTGAGGCTGAGGCTCTGCGCCGGGAACGTGCTGCAGCTCCTGTCAAGGTCAATCCGCCGCGACCCTACAAACAGATTGAAGTGGACCTAAGCCGCCGGATGGGTTCACGGGTCAAGATTACGGGAGAGGACAAAGGCCGCATTGAACTGAACTACGCCTCCCGCGAGGAGTTGGACCGCCTGCTGGACCTGCTCGGTTACGGCGAGTAAATACATCAAAAAAACAGAAGCGCTGGCCGATCGCTAGCGCTTCTGTTTTTTGCTCGTTAGGCATCGTTTAGACCCGGACATTTGACGAGCGCCAACGTTTTAAGCTGAGCTATGCAAAACTCCACAGGTTCGTTCGGCCGTATTGCGATTGGAATCGACTTTTCGCCGTCCTCACTGTACGCCCTGGAGTTGGCCCGGCAGCGGTTCCCAGGTGCCGACCTGCGCCTGTTGCACGCTGTGGATGTACGGATGATGGCCTCACCCGATCTGATCGGCGGCATGACTCCTATGAGTTACGATCCCGCTCTATTGGAATCGGTAGAGAACCAGGACGCTGAGCAGTTGGCCGCCCTGGTACAAGGCAGCGAAACCTATGAACAACTGGTCGGTGGTCCTGTGAACAGCCTACTGGACGCAGCGCAGAAGTGGGGAGCTGATCTGCTGATTGTCGGAACCCACGCCAAAGGCGCTTTGGAACACTTTTTCCTGGGCAGCACTGCCGAAAAGCTGGTGTCCCGTAGCCCGGTTCCCGTACTGACGGTGCGTCTGCACAAATCCAAGCAAAGCCACACCCAGGATCATCTATGAAAGTCGGCGTAGTCGGAAGCGGTTTGGTTGGGTCGACGGCGGCCTTTGCCTTGACGCTACGCGGCACTTGCTCGGATCTGGTCTTGGTTGACAAGGACCCTGAACGCGCCCGCGCCGAGGCCGAAGACATCGCGCACGCAGCTCCGGTCAGCCACGGCACGCGTGTCGTGAGTGGCGAGATCGACGCATTGGAAGGTTGCGGGGCCATCGTGGTGGCAGCTGGGGCCAACCAAAAGCCGGGAGAAACCCGCTTGCAGCTGCTTGAGCGCAATGCCGATATTTTCGCCGAGCTGATTCCACAAGTGTCAGCCGCTGCGCCGCAGGCCCCTTTGATCGTGGCCACCAACCCGGTTGATCTCCTGACTGACCTCACCACAACTCACGCAGCAGAGGGTCAAGCCGTGCTGGGATCCGGCACGGTGCTGGACAGCGCCCGCTTTCGCCACCTGATCGCTCAGCGGGCCGAAGTAGACGCCACACATGTCCATGGCTATGTGCTGGGGGAACACGGCGACAGTGAAGTGCTGGCCTGGAGTACCGCCAAAATCGCCGGACTGCCTGTGGCCGACTTTATGGCTGCCCGAAATCTGGACTGGACCCCAGAGATCATGGCCGAGATAGACCACGGCACGCGTGATGCCGCCGCTGCGATTATTTCCGGCAAGCGGGCCACCTATTATGGGATTGCCGCTGCCCTGACCCGCATCACCGAGGCGGTGATCCTCAACCGCCGCGCTATTCTCACGGTCACTGGGCCGACCGATTACGGCATCTCGATGGCTCTACCGCGCATTGTGGGATCAGGCGGCATAGAAGAAACGCTGATGCCACAACTCAGCGCCGAGGAACTGGGACAGCTTGAACAGAGCGCCGAAACCTTGCGCCACGCTCTGGACTCGCTCAGCCGTCAGCCAGCCTGACACCGCTGCCAGGGACAAAACCCAGCAGGAAAGAGCGGCCAGCCAACAATGTCTTATACGGATTTCGCTTAATTCCGACACAACCTACAAAGCACCGCTTGCGTCTCTATCTTGCGAAATCCGTGTTTTTCTTAGTCTGCTTTGCAGCTGTACCAGTCCCAGTGGCCTTGGATGAATCGTAGAAAGCAACGATTCATCCTGAATTCGTATGAGAGAGGCGTTGGGAAGACCAAACAGGCCAGCAGAGCAATGCTCGACTTTACGGCGCAGCGGCTTCCTCATCCACGAACTCGCCTGTGATTCGGACACCTTCGGAGGCCCAGGCCACAGCTTCGTCGCGCTCAAGGTCATACAGGATTTCGGCAGCTTGGAGACGCTCCTTGCCCCGTTCACTCACCGCAGGCTGCTCCGGGGTGCCGATCAACCGGGCCAGGTTGGATTGATCGTCGTACTCTACGCGGGCGGCGCGGCTGACCCGTCCCCCGCTGGAATTCAGAACTACATCGCCCACCAGCAGGGTACGCTCGGTATCCACCTCTACTTCAATCCCCTCGGCCGTACCCGAAAGCTCGGTGGTTCCACTTTGCTCTGCCGATGGGATGCGTTTGAACGTGATCGGGCCTGTGACCCGGGCCACACCGTCCGTTTCGCTGTAGCGCAGAGACTGCCCAGTGAGCTGGGTTTGGCCCTGCGTGACCCGTACCGACCCAGGTACATTCTTAGCATCTACCTGGACACCACAGCGGGTCAGGCGATCCTCGGCACCTTCGGGAATATTCTCCACGTAAGCCGCCGTTCCAGCACTCGCCTCAATATTGCCATCCCCTGAAGTTCCGTCGGCACGGCGAGTCTGGGTCACGACGGCCAATGGCACCTGAATAACGTTCTTATCAATGCTGATTTCTACGCCTTCAGGGCCAGAATTACTGAAAACCGCCAGGCCGGGAGCATTCTCTCCGTCCTGCTCCTGCGGGTTGCAGAAGACAAAGATGCCCGTTTCATCGGTGCCCTTACGCACCACGCCGATCCGGCGCTCCTTGCCATCGTCGCCCTGGCGGACCAGTTGCAATTCGGAGTACTCACTGCCCGCCTCCGGAGTTGCGGTTGTGTCTTGCCCCAAATCTTCGGTTTCTTCGGCCCACTGCTTGATCTCATCCCAGCCTTCATCGTCCCAGTCAAGCGTATCTGCTGGGGGGGGGGGAGGATCGACTGGGGCCGAGTCCTGAGCCGTCGCCCAGCCTGGTCCAGCCAAGAGGACGAGCAATAAGGCCCGCTGCGGTAATGTTTGGATGTGGCGGCTCATGCGACCCTTTCCTGACCACCCACTGGCTGAAGATGGCCATAACAAAAAGAGCATCCCACCCGAAATGGTTCAGGCTGATGCTCGCTGAAGCCCAGAGGAAAAAGAGCCGCAACTGACCCTTTTTCCTTCTGGCAAAGCTTATTCACCGCGTAGCTTGAACTGCGCCGTAGGAATATTGAACCCGCTGCTCAGCGTACGGACGCGGGACAGATCGGTGCGCTGCTCCAGAGCGCCACTGGCAGGAGCACGGACGGTGGTGCCGTTGCTGGAATCACGGCTGACTGCGTTTCCCACCACATAGGCCACGTTCTTGGTGTCGTCGTAGAACAGGGCATTACCAGTCGTGGTGATCGAACCCTGCACCAGCTTCACGTTGCCCTTTACGTATACGGTTTCATTTTTGGTCAGGGCGCGAACTTCGTTGCCCGTAATCACGATGTCTTTCTGTCCGCCTGCCGCTTCCTGACGCAGGCGTGGACCTCCGGTCAGGACGCCCAGCTCGCGGTCTTCGTCAAAGACCAGTTGCGAGGCAGCAGCACTCTGATTTCCCTGACGCAACACCACGCTGCCCTTGGAGGTCGAGACATTGTTGTCCACGTCCAGGCTCATGCTCTGTGCCTTGATCTGCACGGTATCGCCACGGTTTTCAGGCGCAAAAGAGGCGCGAGCATTGTCGCTTAGGACACCCTGGCCGGTGCCTTCGTTGTAGACCAGATTCTCACCCTGGGCCGACAGACGGCCACGCTGCACCCGCACATCACCGATAAAGCGCGAGTTGCGTTTGCCCTGCGAAGCGACAATGGTCTGGCCCTGTGGCGCAGCCAGGCGAGCTTCCTTGGCAGTGATAGACAGGGTGCTGACCGTGGCGCGAACTGGGTTGCCAGTAAACGTGATCGGGCCATTACGCAGATCACCGCGCGGCGCACCCTGAATGTTGATGATGCGGTTGGAATTGGCCTGGGCCAGCACTCCGGCACTGGCAACCGTCAGCAGGCTCAGGGCAATAGCTTTTTTGGCAGTTTGGGTCAGGGTCATGGTGGGCTCCTTAGAAATTGGAAAGAAACGTATCGGGGGTTAGGTCAAGAAAAGTGGTGTGTTGCGCCGAGGTTCTGGGCTGATGAGATGGGGACGATCTGACCGTCCACACACTGCTCAGTGGCGTTCATATCCCAGCCGGTCTGGCTGTCGGCGCTTCCTCCAGTAATGGTGAAGTCGAAGGTCATGGCCAGATCGGGAATCTCGGACTTGAATCCGGGAGCATCAACCTCAGCCAGCGGTGCACTGAACCCCACATTCTGCTGAACCACAACAGGCTGTGCGTCATTACCGCTCAGGTGAATATCGGCACACTGCTCAATCAGGGTGATGGTGGCTTCACGCGTGGTCATGTTGTCCTGGCTGTCAATCGTCAGGTCATCGGCGGCAAGCCGGGCGTCCAGAACTTTTTCACCCGTGGGTAGACCGCTCGCATCCAAACCGTTGACCCAGCGCCCACCTTCTTTAAGGGTGCTGAGATGGGTTTCGCCACTCAGCGGGTCATTGACGACCTGATCGGCCTGAAAGGTCCAGTGTGCTTCGGGATCGTTGGCAGGATACAGGGTCAGGGAGACGTCGTTCAGGGTGGCGCCCGTCGCTGTGCGCGGGCTACTGGCCGGCATCAGGGCAAAGACCAGTGCGAACAGCAAGAGCGCACCCAGAACATAGGAACCGACTTTCAGCACAGTGTTACTTTAGGAGCCGCTCTCATGAGAGTGATGGGGCAGACCTGACAAACACTTGATGCCTCAGACAGCTTTGCGTCAGCTGATCAGGCTAAACTCCTGGCATGCGCCAAGCCCTCTCACTCCTTACCTGCTGCCTTGTATCTGTAGCATCCGCTGCCCAGATCACTGTGTCACCTGGACAACTGCGTCCCCTTGAGGACAGGAGTGTGCTGATTCTGGAGGTAGAGGACAGCCGCTGCCCTAAAGACGTGCAGTGCATCTGGGCTGGAGAGGTTACCGCGCGGGTTCTGTACCTCCGACCTGGCCGCTGGTCGGTGGAGACCCTGCACTGGGACGAGAGTGGCAGTACAGCCAGCGGTGGCCTGAGGATCGCAGGACTGAGCGACAAATACTCGGATGGCCGCGGTGGACCTGTGCAACTTATTGATGACGTGCTAAGTCGGTAACACTTCAGGGTAGATACCTAGCAATTTGGCTGGGAGTTGCCGATAGCGGATTTTCGGCCATACCGTACGGAGGTAAGCCTTGAGTTGCTCCAGCGTCTCTGGGCAAAAATTGGCGAGTTGGTGGTGTTTGACATAGGCCCACACTCGTTCAATGGGGTTGAGTTCAGGGCTGTACGGTGGCAGGTACGTTAGGCTCAGTCGTTCATGTTGTGATACGAAGGCCGAAACGGCCTTCGCCTTATGGATTTTAGCGTTGTCCACCACAACAGTGATCTTCCCCTTGATGTGTCGCATCAGATGCGTCAAAAATGCGATGAAGCCCATCGCTTTGACCGACCCTTCGTGTGTCTGCTGGAAAAACTGGCCCTTAGACGTAATCCCGCCAATCACGGAGAGCTTTTTCCAATTGGTCTTGGCCAGAATCACTGGGGTCTGACCACGCGTGGCCCAGGTGTTGCCAATCACGGGCTTCATACTGATTCCGACTTCATCGGCCCAGACGATGGTTTCACCATCATCTATCTTTTTTTTCCAGGACTGGAAGCTCTGCTTCCAGCCAAGCGTCGACCTGCTCAGCATTCTGTTCCAACGGGCGTTTTTCTGCTTTCTGCCAGGAAAAGCCCCAGCGTAACAGCAGCTTTCCGACCCAGTCGTGGTCATACCAGACACCATATCTGCATCCAATCTCGTCGCGAATACGTGCGGTAGTCCAGCGCCCGTCTGGAAAACGCTGTGGATCTGGCCCTGCCTCAATCATCGCCATGATTTCAGCCACTTGGTGATCGGTGAGAAAGGAGGGACGTCCAGAGGAGAAAGTAGCTTCAAGGGTATCGCCATGTCGTAAGCGCTGCCGCCAGGTACGAACAGTGCTGGCGCTGACACCAAAACGCTGGGCAATCGTCTTGGAGGACAGGGTCATATCGGAGAGCATCGGAAGAGCGGCGAGTCGCCGCTCTTCCATCTGCTGACGTGTCCATCGGCTGGGCCGCCAAACCTCACTCACGGTTTCAGTCTAACTCTGTCGTGAACTTACCGCGTTATCAATAGCCTGGAAACAGTGCCCGAATAAAACCAACCCCTTACCTTGCCCCAGCAATGCCTGGGGCATTTTTGGGCAAAGCACAGTCTGGTTACTCAGCGGTGGGCCGCCAGGGCGTTAGCCAACGCTCCAGCGTCCGCATGGACAGCTCACCCAGCAGCGCCAGCAGCGCCACTGGAATGGCCCCCTGGAGGATCAGCGCCAGATTGTCCGCGCCTAGCCCGGCGATGATCGGCACACCCAGGCCGCCTGTTCCGACCATGGGGGCCAGGGTGGCGGTGGCAATCGTCAGCACCAGCGCCGTACGAATACCCGACAGGATGGCGGGCAGTGCCACCGGCACCTCCAAGCGCCAAAGCTGTTGCAGCGGGCTAAGGCCCAGGCCCTGGGCAGCGTCCAGTTGTGGCGCCTCGACAGCTTGCAGACCCAGTACAGTAGAGCGGGTTACGGGCAACAGGGCGTAGAGGGTCAGTGCCGCAATAGCCCCCGTGCCCCCGAACCCCACCAGCGGAAGGGCCAGAAAGAGCACGGCAATGGGCGGGAACGTCTGCCCGACCGTGGTGAGGTTGTTGACCAGCGGCAGAAATTCACGCCCCTGCCGCCGGGTGGCCCACAGGCCCAGTCCTACGCCGATCACGATGACCAGTCCCATCGCAGTGGCGGTCAATCCCAGGTGCTGCCAGGTCAACTCCCAGAGCGTATTGCGCTCGTAGATAGGCGTGCTCACCTGTGGAAATAGGCGGCGCATGGTTGCACCCCAGAGTTCCTGCTGGGCCACCAGCCAGAAGAAAGCAGCCCAGGCGGCAGCCAGGCCTATCACCGTACCCAGGGGCCGATCTGGGCGGGCACGGTTCATGCGGGTGGCCTGGGGGAAGAGAGAGAGCCTTTATGCGCCATGTCGTCGGCGAAGTCGCTCAGGCGCAAAGCCCCCACGACTGCACCAGAGTGGTCCAAGACCTGCACCGGGCCGCCTCCGGCACCCAGCACGGCCGAGAGGGCCCGGTCAGCGCTCCACTCGGCCCGCACCTCACCCACTGCAGTTGGGTCAGGCGCAGTCATGTGATCTGCCGCCGTACGCAGACCCAGCCGCAACAGCTCGCGGCTCTCACCCATAAACGACGCCACGAAGTCATTGGCCGGGCGGCGCAGCAGTTCATCGGGCGGGCCGAATTGCTGAATGACTCCATCGCCCAGCAGACAAATGCTGTCACCAAGGCGGACCGCTTCTTCGACATCGTGCGTTACGAACAGGATCGTCTTGCCCAGTTCCTTCTTGAGACGTACAAACTGGCGCTGTAATCCTTCACGGGTAATGGGGTCCAGGGCGCTGAACGGCTCATCCATCAGCAAGTAGTCGGGATCGGCGGCCAGGGCACGGGCAATGCCAACCCGCTGTTGCTGCCCACCCGACAGTTGCCGGGGATAGCGTTCGGCGTAGCTGGCGGGGTCCAGGTCCATCAGGGCCAGCAGTTCTTCGGCGCGGCGGCGACGCTGGGCAGCAGGCACACCTGAAATGCTAGGAACCAGCTCCACGTTCTGTGCCACGGTCAGGTGCGGAAAGAGACCCACGCTCTGAATCACGTAGCCGATGTTGCGCCGCAGCGCGACCACATCTGCACTCGCCACATCCCGCCCATCCACCCAAACACTGCCGGAGGTGGGTTCAATCAGGCGGTTCACCAGACGCATCAGCGTGCTTTTACCGCTACCGCTGGGGCCGATCAGCACGACCAGTTCACCCTCTGGCACCGCTAGGGTAATGCCACGCAGCACTTCCGGGCCGCCAGGAAACTGTTTGGTTACATCTCTGAATTCGATCATATCGGCCCTCCCTGGCCCACCACTTCAGGTTCAGCGCGTAGACCTGGTGGCGTCAGGCGTTCCCCCAACCAGGCCACCACGCCGCTCAGGAGCAGTGCGATCAGCACGATAGGCAGTGCCCCCAACAGGACCAGGTCCGGCACATTGCCCTCCACGCCACGCTGAATGAAAAAGCCCAAGCCTCCCGCTCCGATCAGCGGCGCAATGGTCGTGATTCCGAAGGTCAGCACCAGCGCCGCCCGCACCCCTTCCATAACGAACGGCAGAGCAATGGGCCACTCGGCCCGGCGCAGAATCTGGCCCGGTGTCATGCCCAGGCCGCGGGCCGCGTCAATCAGGCCCGGCGGCACGGAGCGCAGGCCCACGAAGGTGTTGGTCACAATAGGCAGCAGGGCGTAGATGGTCAGTGCCAGCAGCGCGGGAGCCGCCCCAATCCCCCGAATGCCCCAGGTGGAGAGCGGCGCACCCAGTGACCAGGCAGCAGCCCCCAGCCCCGGCGCACCTGACCAGGTCCTTTCCAGTACGCCAATCACGGTCAGGCCTATAAGCAGCAGCAGCGCTTGAACTCCGAGCAAGCCCAGCAAGCCACCCAACAAGCCCAGCAAGCGGTGACCGAAGAAGCGCTGCAGCAGCCCTCCCAGCAGCAAGGCGCCGCCCGCCCAGGTCAGATAGGCGCCCAAGGTGGTGTCCCGTCCCAGCGCCGCGAAGACTGGCAGCAACAACCCGAACAGTGCCACCGAGGGAATGGTCTGCAAGAAACCCGCCACGCCCAGCACCCCGCCGGAGAGCCGCTCATTGCGGGCAGCGGCCAGACCCAGCGGCAACCCCAGGATGAGTGCCAGCAGCAGGGCGGTCAGACTGAGGGCCAGGTGCATCCCCAACTGCGGCCAGAAAGCCGAGGCGATATTGGCGTATTCCTGTGCCAACCCCAGCTCGCGCCACCAGCCCACCAAGGGCATCAGCGCGAAGGCGGCGGCCCCTAGCCACCCAGCCCAGCGGGCCGGCCCCTGGGCCCAGCGGGATACACCGAAGCCTGTCACATACAGTGCTGCCACCGTCAGCCAGAATCCACCCGCCGGAGAGACACGGGCCAGCGGCTGCTCTGCATTCACCAGCGCTAGAGCGGCGCCCCCCAGCAACATGCTGGCCGCTGCGCAGATCAACACAAAGAGAACTGTCCCAACCCAACCGCGCCCCCGCTGCAGCCACAGTGCAGCGGCACCCAGGGCGACCCATAAGCTAGGGAGCAGCCAGGCCAGGGCTTGCCCAGTCGTCAACAGGTTGAGGCCCTCGCCCTGCACCAGTCGGTTCTCACGAAAACTGACCCAGGGCAGCAACAGGGCCAGCAGCCCCAGCGCCGCACCCAGCAGGACAATGGGAGCAGGGCGGGAGCGGTTCATCCATCCACTGTAGGTCGGGTATACGGCGGCAAATCGGCAGCCACGTTAGTAAGGCTTTAACACTGCGCTCCTGGCCGGGCTCTGCGCCGTACTTTGGACGCAGTAGGCCACTACGTCACATGACCGCTGCCGCAGTTGGTCTATCCGTGGCAAAACCCACCCCGATCTCAGGCCAGCTACCCGCGTCATCTCTCGCCCCATTCCACTCTGCCCCTGGAGGAATCATGAACACTGCCCCCCTCTCCCGGCTGCCTCTCCTGGCCCTTACAGCCACCCTGCTGGCTGGCTGCGCTCCGCAGGATGACGCTCTTCAGACCACCCAGACCCCCGCAACCACGACCGAAACGGACAATGCACCGGCTGACACCACCCAGGCCCAGAACGCGGCGGAAGCCGGAACCGTAACAGTAGGAAGCAAGATTGACACCGAAGGTGCCTTGCTGTGCCAGATCACCAAACTAAGCCTGATTGACGCTGGGTTCACCGTCAATGACAAATGCAGCACCGGGGCCACCAATGTGGTCCGCGCCGCACTGGAGCAGGGCGAAATTGACCTGTACCCCGAATACACCGGAAGTGCCATTTACATCCTGAACGAAGCGGGTGCGACCATTGACGATGCCGTCAGCCGCGACGCCGAGCAGGCTTATACCACTGTCAAGGAGCTGGACGCCGAAAATGGCATCATTTGGCTGGACCGTGCCCCGGCCAACAACACCTGGGCCGTCGCCGTGCCACAGGCACTGGCCGAAGAAAATAGCCTGGCCACCATGGCCGACTTCGCCCGCTGGGTGAATGACGGAGGCGCAGTCAAGCTGGCAGCCAGTCAGGAATTCGTGGACCGCGACGACGCACTCAAGGCCTTTGAAGCCACTTACGGTTTTGAGCTGACGCCTGAGCAACTGGTCATCGTACCGGGTGGGAACACCACCCAGACCGAAACTGCCGCTGCACAGGGAACCAGCGGTGTGAACGCGGCGATGGCCTACGGGACCGACGGTGCCATCGGTGCCCTGGGGCTGGTTGCCCTGACCGACCCCGAGGGTGCCGTGGCGGTGTACCAGCCGGCGCTGACCGTACGCGAGGAAACCTTAAACAAATTTCCTCAGATTGCGGACATCATGAATCCCATCTTCGCCGGACTGAATGAAACCACCCTGGCCGAGTTGAATGGCCGAATCGCCGTGAATGGAGAAGACGCCGCCAAAGTGGCGCAGGACTGGCTGAGCCAGCAGTAACGGTTCCTCCGAGAAGCCGGTGGACCAGGGGCCTGGGCAGGGTTACTCTTTGGCCCAGTCGCGGAGGTAGTCGGCCACTTGAGTGCTGAGCATGACACCGTCACGGGCGGCTTTCTCTACGATCACCGCTTTCTCAGCGCGTGACAAAGGAAGCCACATGGCCACGTATTCCTGGCCGTTTTCGGTTTTGTACTCGCCGCCCTGCTCGTCCAGCCCCACTGCGCCGTTCAGTTCCTTGTTCATGTCATCTCCTGCGGCCATCAGCCAGGCCAGAATCCGTGAGCGCACAAAGCGCCACTCGCGGCCCACCTTACGTCCTGGTACCTCTCCACTTCGCACCAGAGTGTAGGCCGTCGTCTCACTAACCTTGAGCAGCTGTGACAGCTCTTCTAAGGTCAGCACTTCATCTTGAGCCTGGGTCATACCTCCAGACTAACCCAGACCCACGTATATCCCTCGCTAACTCACATCAACTTTTATCAACAATGACCAGCTAGGGTCATCACCTCCTTTGTGGCCACTTTAGGTCATTTAGCGGTAGATAGCAGCAGTTAATGATCACTAGAAGTAGATGGTTCCAGGGATGCCCTCTGTAAGCTGCCCCGCCCCTTTTCACCCGAGCATCAGGTTGATGGGCCAAAGTAGATACATGACCAAGACATGGCCATTTATCGCAGCGTTGCTGCTTGGCCCGAATGCTCAGGCGGCTGGTCTCCTAGGCCAACCGATTGCCCTTCAAAACACCCGGTTCTGCGCCGAAACCACCTGTCAGCTGGCTGGGCGAACCCCGATTGCCGGCAATCTGTGGGAATTTGTGTACTTGACCGCTCCCACCCCGCCTACCCACGCCGAAGTCAGGCTGTTTACCCAGCGGGGAAGGGTAATCAGTGGCACTTTGAACCTGACCCTGCCCAGCACGGCAGACAACATGGCGCCGCAGCCGTTTAACCGCTTTACCTACACTCAGCCCGGCACAGCCACGCGCCTGAGTGCCGGATTTGCAGCACTCCTGACGGGGCAGCATCCCAGCTATGCGCTCCTGGAGGAATGGCTGGCGGCCTGTACCAGCGGGGCACGGCTGAACTACGCCGGGGCCAAACTGTCTTGCAACAGGCTGGCCCGTAGCAATTCGCACACCGTCTCACTGCATATCGGTCGCTGAGCGGGGCGCACTGGGCAACCCAGAACTGCTCTAATGCAGATCATGAAGCAACTGACTCCCGCAGACCACACCCCCTGTGACCTGGGCTTTGCGATGCCCGCCGAATGGGACGAACATGCGGCCACCTGGATGAGCTGGCCCGGCGACGACGAATTGTGGTTCGGCCATCTGGCTGGCGTGCGCTCTGAGTACGCCGAGCTGGTTCGCACCATTGCCCGCTTCGAGCCGGTGCATCTGCTGGTCCGCGACGAGGAAAGCGAGACAGACGCCAGGGAACGACTTGCAGGTGAGGCCAGCGTGACCTTTCACCGCGTTCCCCTGGACGACTCATGGGTGCGCGACAACGGCCCCTTGTTCGTACGCAACGCTGCAGGCGAGGTGGCCCTGGTCAACTGGGAATTCAACTCCTGGGGCGGAAAGTTCGAGTGGGAGAACGACAACCGTATTCCGGAATATGTGGCCGAATACCTGGGCATGGGCCACTGGGACCGCCCCGAAATCCTCGAAGGTGGCGGCCTGGAAATCACCGGCGACGGCGTAGGCCTGACCACCCGTTCCTGCTTTCTGACCGAGACGCGTAACCCCGGCCTGACCGAAGAGGGCTACACCCTGCTGCTGAACGACACCCTAGGTGTCCGCAAGTTGCTGTGGTTGGACGGCGGCCTGGAGAATGACCATACCGACGGCCACATTGATACCATCACCCGCTTCGTGGATCCCCAGACCATCGTGACCAGCGTGGCCGAGGATACAACCGACGCCAACTACGCAGTGATGCAGGGCAACCTGGAAGCCCTGCGCGGCATGACAGACGCGAACGGACAACCTTTCCGGATCGTGGAACTGCCACTCCCGGCCAATCGCCTGGAAGGTGCGGAGGGCCGCTTGCCGCCCACCTATGCCAACTTCTACATCGGCAACGGTTTTGTGGTGGTGCCGCAATACGGTGACCCCAACGACGGACGGGCGCTGGAGATCCTACGACCCCTTTTCCAAGGCCGTGAAGTGATCGGCCTGCCCAGCCGTCAGATTATTGAGGGTGGTGGGTCATTTCACTGCCTGACCCAGCAGCAGCCCGCTGGCTCCATCTGGCCCGGGGCATAAGCTTGACGAATACTGCATAAGGCGCTATAGTTGTAAACATAACCGCTCCAAGTGAGCGGATTTTTTATTGCCTGATTTCCTCCACGGTCCAGCCCAGGTAAACCAGCGCTTCTATGACCGCGTCCAGTTCGCGCTGGGCGCTGCGGCCCGGCGCGGCTGCTGGCGCATAACGACCATAGGCGTCCGCCAAGACCGGGCGGAGCAATTCGTGGCCCTCACGCAGCAGCTGTGGACCGAAGCGCAAAGCGGCCGCTTCAGGCAGATCGGTGTAAGCAGGATCTGTTCCCTCAGCTTGCTCAAAGACCAGCACCGGATAGGGCCAGTACCCGGCCACCAGGGTTTCAGCAGCCAGGTGATAGCCCGCCTCCTGTGCCCAAATCCGCAGGGCCAGCGGCGAGTCGTTGCACTGCACCACCACCCGCGGGGGCAACTTGCCGTCCGCCTGACCGCGTGCCAGGACACCAGCGATGGTTCCGGCCCCCAATCCAGTCATGCTGACACTCTGCACCTCCCTGGGCTGCAAGGGGGCCAAACCATTCCCCAGCCGCAGCTCAATCTGCTCAGTCCGGCCTGCCCGGGCCACCTGCCGCCGCGCCAGCTCCAGTGGCTGAGCATTCAGCTCTACCCCGATACAGTGGCGCACCCGCCCGGTCTGAATCAGCCGGATCGGCAGACCCGCGTGGTCGGTGCCCAGGTCGGCATGGGTGTCAGCGCGGATCAAGCCCAGCACCGTTTCCAGGCGGGGGTCAAGTCGGGGCTGAAAGGAAAGTGCGGTCACGCCTGACCTGCCAGGGCGCGCAAGACCGCAATTTCACGCGGAATCCAGCGCGGTGAACCTGGCTGCCGCAGCGCTGCGGCATTCGCCTGAGCGGCCACCTGGGGAGCGACCCAGCACGGTTCCAGACCCAGCTCGGCTTCGTAGGTTTCCAGGGCCGGCGAATGCTGCGCCTCTGTGACCTGGCAAGCGTAGCAGAACGACCCCATCTGAAAGACCTCCGCCTCAGGCTCCTGCGCGGGAGCCAGCTCAGTGACGGTCAGCAAGCACGGCCCCAGTTCCAGCAACTCTGCGCCCGTCTCTTCCCGCAGCTCACGGGTTAGCGCCGCTGCGTGGTCTTCGCCGGGTTCTACTCCGCCGGGGAATTTGTAACATCCCCAACGCGGCGAATGCAGCAATCCAAGCTGGCCGCCCTGCCAGATCACCGCTTTTACCGTAACACGCTCCGAGCAAACGGCTCCTCCCTGCACGCGCCGCAGCAGTCCGGGAAGATCTTCCATGGTCGGCAGCCGAATCATGCATCCTCCCAGGGCCGCACCGTGTCTCCGACCCGCACCCAGCCGCCCTGGATGACCCGCGCCGTCAGGCCACCGTGACCGCGCACGGCGTTGTAACCGCCTGGACCCAGATTCTCTTCCATCCGCGAGCAGGGATGGCATTCACCCGTGCCTTCCAGCAACACCTCGCCCACCCAGAAGCGGCGGTCCTTGAGGGCCAGCAAAGAGATTCCACTGACCAGCAGGTTACGGCGCAGCAGTTCAGGCGTGACCATGTCCACCCCCGCCAGCGCCGCAATCACGGGTAAATGCTCGGCCTGAATCAGCGTGACCTGCCGTTTGCCACGCTCGGCACGCACCGGCGAGGAGGGCCGCTCGGTCCCTTCAGTACTTGTCTCCGTTCCCAGCGCCCGCAGCCGGGGCGGGGTCAGCTTGCCGTGATCGCCGATCAATCCCACCAGCGGGTGAATCTGGGCTTCAGGAACGCTCTGAACCGGGGCGCGGCGTGCGGAGCGCAGCCCAACCCACTCCAGGCGGCCTGGGCGCGGCAAGTGGGCGCGGAGCTGGTGCATGGTCAGCATCTGCCCATGTTAGCGGGCGTGCTAAATTACAGGGTATGAAGCGTCCAGACTGCCGCTATTCTCCCCGCCGCTGAGGTGGGATGCAGCAAGTCCGGTCCCCACACGCGGCGTAACCCTCAGGGCGGTTGCGCCGCTTTCCTTTATGTCCCTACTCCAGAGAGGAACCACACATGACCGAAATTCGTAAAAATCTCCCTGTAGACGAACAGCTCGCCGTCCTCAAACGCGGCGTAGTGGACCTGGTATCCGAAGACGACCTGCGCCGCAAGCTGGAGGACAGCCTGGAAACGGGTCAGCCGCTGCGGGTCAAGCTGGGCGCTGACCCCACCCGCCCGGATTTGCACCTGGGCCACGCCGTTATCCTGCGGAAAATGCGGCAGTTTCAGGATCTGGGCCACAAGGTCATCATGCTGATCGGTGACTTTACGGCAACCATCGGTGATCCCAGCGGCAAGTCCAAGACTCGCCCGCCGCTGAGCATTGAAGAAGCGCGCGCCAATGCTCAGAGCTACCTAGAACAGTGCCGCCTGATTCTGCGCTCCGAGCCGGAAGTGCTGGAAATCCGCTCCAACGGCGAATGGCTCGAAGAGATGGGCTACAAGGACATCATTGCCCTGACAGCCAAATACACCGTGGCCCGCATCTTGGAGCGCGACGATTTCAGCAAACGCCTGCGTGAAGGCACGCCCATTTCCATGCACGAGCTGCTGTACCCGCTGACTCAGGGCTACGACTCGGTGGCGCTGAAAGCTGACGTGGAACTGGGCGGCACCGATCAGCTGTTCAATAACCTGGTGGGCCGCGCCCTACAGCGTGACTATGGTCAGGAGCCGCAGGTGGTCATGACCCTGCCGCTGCTGGTGGGCCTGGACGGCACCGAAAAGATGTCCAAGAGCCTGGACAATTACATCGGCGTGAGTGACGAACCCCACGCCATCTTCGCTGGGCTGATGAAAGTGCCGGATACCCTACTGGAAAACTACTTCACACTGCTGACTGATCTGCCCCAGGACCGCATTTCCGAAGTGCTGGCCGGACACCCCGTAGAGGCCCACCGCCAGTTGGCCCGCGAGGTGTTGGGCTGGCTGGCCCCTGGCTCGGACCCGGACGCTGCCGAAGAGCGATTCCGCAGCGTAGCGAAGGGCGGTATCCCCGACGATCTACCCGAAGTCACGGTGGCCGCCGATGAACTGAACGACGAGGGCAACGTCAGCATGGCCCGCCTGGTGGTGCTGGCCGGCCTAGAACCCAGCAACGGCGCAGCCCGAAAGTTGATTCAGAATCGGGGCCTCAAGGTGGCTGGTGAGCCTTACACCGATGCTCAAGGTTGGGTTACACAGGCTGAATTGGGCACAGAAGGCGGCTTTGTGGTTCAAAAAGGCAAAGATAAATTTGTTCGTTTGATTTTGGATTAAGGCATACGGAATCTTTTCTAAGTTTCCAAAACCTGCCTAGGAAATTTTGAAGTTCATACTTAGATCACTTATATTCTATAGTTGCCCACAAATTAGGTGTGGACAACTATAGAATTGTGTATAAATGCCAAAAGAGCCAAGCCACGCTGAGCTTTTCGCGCAACTTGGCTCTTGAAGTTTGATGACTGACTTATTTTATTCGGCCTGTACTTTTTCCACGCGCACCATATTGGTGGTCCCGCGCACCCCAAACGGCACGCCAGCGGTAATCACGTAGCGGTCGCCAGGATCGGCCAATCCGCTGCGTTTCAGCACGTCTGCAGCAATCCGCACCATGTCGTCAGAATCCCTGGGATCATCGCTGAGTACCGGAACCACGCCCCACAGCAGGGTCTGCTGGTTACGAACATGCTCGTAAGGAGTCAGCGCCAGAATGGAGAGGGGGGGGCGGTATTTGGCAATTCGGCTGGATGAGCCGCCAGAAGACGTAAAGACCACGATGGCTGCCGCTTCCAGCTTGGCCCCGATATTGCAGGCTGACATGGCAATAGCATCCTGCGGAGCCTCAATCGGTGCAGCCAGATCTTGTAGGGCGCGGTAGCCTTCACTCTGCTCCACCTCGCGGGCGATGCGGTGCATCATGGCAACGGCCTCGACCGGGTACTGTCCCACCGCCGACTCTGCGCTCAGCATCACAGCGTCAGTTCCGTCATAGATAGCATTGGCCACGTCGCTGGCCTCAGCGCGCGTGGGGCGCGGCGCAGTAATCATGCTCTCAAGCATCTGGGTCGCGGTAATCACCGGCTTGCCAGCTTCACGGCAGCGCCGAATCAGGTCTTTCTGAATGGTGGGGACTTGCTCAGGGTACATTTCCACGCCCAGATCACCACGCGCCACCATGATGCCGTCGGCCTCCTGCAGAATCTCAGCGAAGCGTTCCACCGCCTGCGGCTTTTCGATCTTGGCCATCAGCTTGGCGCGGCTGCCAGCACGGGTCAGGTAGTGACGGGCCAGCAGCAGGTCATCGCGTGAGCGCACGAAGCTCAGGGCCACCCAGTCCACGCCCAACTCAGCCCCGAATTGCAGGTCCTGCACGTCTTTGTCGCTTAGGGCCGGCACCGACAGGTTGGCCTGCGGCACGTTGATGCCTTTATTGTTCTTTAGTGGACCACCCACCACCACACGGGTCTGGACTGCCTGGGGTGTCACATTCAGCACTTCCAGGGTAATGTTGCCATCGTCCAGCAACAGGGTCATGCCAGGTAGGACGTCTTGGGCCAACTGCTTGTAGGTCGTACCCACGCGCTCTCGGTTGCCCGGAACATCATCCATGGTGATGCTGAACAGGTCTCCCGGCTCCAGCAAAATACCGGCTTCGTCCTCGAAACGGGCGACCCGGATCTTAGGGCCCTGCAAGTCCTGCAAGATGCCGATGGGCTGACCTTTCTCGGCTGCGATCTCACGGATCATCTCCACGGTGGCGCGGTGATCCTCACGGTCGCCGTGGCTGAAATTAATGCGGGCCACGTTCATCCCGGCGTCAATCATGCGCCGTAGGGTGTCCGGATTGCGGCTGGACGGCCCCAGTGTAGCCACGATTTTGGTCGCCCTTCCAAAGGCATGTTTCATGTCGTCTCCTTCGTCTGTCTGCTTAAGACGCAGCTTCTGGCATGCTCAAAAGTATGTTGGAAAATTAGAATTCTAGGTTTATTCGCTTCTTGCTGGAACAATTCTTGTCAGCAGCTAAGCCACCGCAGATTAACAGGCTCCCTTCAGCGCAGTGTAAGCCTGAGCGCGGTTACATCGCCACAACACAGCACGCTTTCCAGCAGTATCAGGACTGCCGGAAAGCGTCTAGACGGGGAAAAACACTATAGAAGAAAGTGCCCTGCCGTCGCTGATTTTCGGGGACCTACTGCTTCTGGTTGAAGGCGCGTTCGCCCAGGTACACGGCGCGGCCACCCAGCTGGTCTTCAATGCGCAGCAACTGGTTGTACTTGGCAATGCGGTCCGAGCGGCTGGCCGAGCCAGTCTTGATCTGCCCGGCGTTGGTGGCCACGGCCAGGTCGGCGATAAACGCGTCTTCGGACTCGCCAGAGCGGTGGCTGATCACCGTGGTGTAGCGGCTACGCTTGGCCAGTTCAATGGCGTCCATGCTCTCGGTCAGCGAACCGATCTGGTTTACCTTGATCAGGATGGAGTTGCCTACGCCCAGATCAATACCGCGCTGTAGACGCTCAGGGTTGGTCACGAACAGGTCGTCACCGACCAGCTGCACCCGGTCACCCAGGCGGGCGGTCAGCTGCTGCCATCCGTCCCAGTCGTCCTCGGCCAGTGCATCTTCAATGCTGATGATCGGGTAACGGCCCACCCAGTCTTCCCAGAAGTCGATCATGTCGGCGGTGCTCAGCACCTTGCCTTCACCCTCCAGATGATACTGACCGTCTTTAAAGATCTCCGTCACGGCTGGGTCCAACGCGATCTTGATGTCCTTGCCGGCCTCGTAGCCCGCTTTTTCAATGGCTTCCAGCAGCACTTCCAAGGCTTCCTCATTGCTTTTCAGATCCGGGGCAAAGCCGCCTTCGTCACCCACGTTGGTGTTGTACCCACGGGCGCTGAGAACCTTCTTGAGTGAATGGAAGGTTTCGGCTCCGTAGCGCAGCGCCTCACGGAAGCTCGGGGCACCGACAGGCATCACCATAAATTCCTGGAAATCTACGTTGTTGTCGGCGTGAGCACCGCCGTTGATCACGTTCATCATCGGGACAGGCAGCGTCTTGGCATTGCTGCCGCCCAAGTAGCGGTACAGCGGCACATCCAGTGCGTCCGCAGCGGCGCGGGCGGTGGCCAGGCTGACCGCCAGAATGGCGTTGCCGCCCATCTTGCTCTTGTTGGGCGTGCCGTCCAGATCCATCATTACAGCGTCGATTTCAGCTTGCTGACCGGCGCCCAGACCGGTGACAGCTGGACCTAGCGCCTCGTTGATGTTCTTTACGGCGTTTTGCACACCTTTGCCCAAGTAGCGCTCGCCGCCGTCACGCAACTCCAGCGCCTCGTGCGTGCCGGTACTGGCCCCACTAGGCACAATGGCGCGGCCCCGTGCACCACAGCTCAAGTACACTTCGGCTTCAACGGTGGGGTTACCCCGGGAATCCAGCACTTCGCGTCCAACAACTTTTTCAATGTTCATGGTCTTTCAGCTCCTTGATGATTCAGGCTCGGCCCCTTAGGGCTAGGGTATTGGGTCGGGTTCACTATAGACGCTGCCGTCAAGCACCAGTAAAGGAACTCAAGATTGTACAGACAAGCCCATCCAGCCGCCTATACCGACCAGTCGGGCCAATGAAGGGGCGCTCCGGCCCACAGAAGGCCCCTACAAGGCTGAGCAGAGCGGCAAGTGCCCTTAGACCCGTAGTGCCACCAGCACAGCCATATAACCGCCTCCAGCGGCCGGACGAAAAATGGCAGGTTTGGTGGACTCGGCAAACAGCATCTCAGCCTCACCTTCAATCGGTCCTAGAGCATCCTGTACATACTTGGCATTGAAAGCCAGGCTAATGGCCGGCTCTGTCCCGTTTTGTTCTACGCTTAGGGTGTCGTGGGCACGGCCGTAATCGCCTTCAGCATTCAGCTGCAACTGCCCTTCACTGACCAGAAATTCCACCCGGTTGTTGGCATTTTTGTCGGCCAGTACCGCGACGCGACCCACCGACTCCTTGAGAGTGGCCGACGCGAGCTTGACTTGCAGCTTGGTCTCGCTGGGGATCACGCGTTCGTAATCAGGGAATTCGCCGTCCAGCAGTTTGAGGTTCATTTTGACCCGCTCAGTGGTCACGCTCAGCTGGCCCTCGCCGTAGCTCAGTTTGGCTTCGCCGTCACGCAGCATCCGCACCAGCTCGTCCACACTCCGGGCTGGCATGATCAGCTCACGCACTTCGCCTTCCAGTGCAAAGTCGTGGAGAGCGACCCGGTAGCCGTCTGAGGCCACGACACGGGCCCCTTGGTCGCGCTTTTCGAGCTTCACACCGCGGAATACCGCCTGAAAAGCCTCACTGCTGGCGGCATAACGCACACTGCCTAACGCCCGCGCCAGATCAGCGGCGTCCACAGTGGCATCGATTTGGTCCGGGAAGTTCAATTCTGGAAAGGCAGTGACATCCCCAGTTTGAATCTTGAATTCTGACCCCCCGGATCTCACTGCCAGTTCGTCGCCTACCAGTTCCAGCTCTACCAGCTCACCACCCAGCGTACGTACGATCTGCGAAAGCAGATGCGCAGGCACAACCAGGCTCTGCGGCTCCTGAACTTCCGCCGGAGCAAAGCTGGACAGATCCATTTCCAGATTGGTCCCACTCAGGCTCAAGCCTTGAGAGCTGGCCTCAATTTTTAGAGAGGTCAGAAGAGGATTGGAGCTCCGACTGGGGACAACTCGCTCAAGGAGACTCAGACCCTCACTCAATACTTTTTTGGTCACAGTGGCTTTCATGGACACATCCTTTCTCTCAGCTAGAGATCTCCGTTCTTTTAAAACTATAAAAAAATAGTAGTAGTACTAGTAGAGCCTGTGGAAACTGTGGAAAACCGCTCCCGGCACCGTTGCAGATGTATTTAGGCTTGTGGAAAAAAATGTGGATAAGTCGGCTGTCCCTGTGGATAACCTGTGGATAACTTAGGTGCTTTTCCACAGGTTCAGATTCGGTCAAGTTGTCCACAATTTTATCCACAACTTTTATAGGGTTATCCACAGGGTTATCCACAGGGTTATCCACAGCTTGTGCTTGTTCTCACAAGGTTTTGGAACGAATTTTGGAACTGAATTGATGATGGCAGACCCAGTGCAGACCCATCTCGGAGATCAAACTCAAGCATTACCAGCCTCAGCTTCATGCAGACCTTCCAGGTGACGGCGTAAGCGACTGACCTGCGCAGCCAGCTCTTCGTCTCTCTTGATGCCTTCGGTGACCTTATTGACTGCGTGCATAACGGTGGAATGGTCACGTCCAAAGAACTGGCCGATCTCGGGTAAGGAGTGTTCGGTCATCTCGCGAATCAGATACATGGCAATCTGGCGTGGCACCACGATGTCTCTGGCTCGCCCAGTTCCCTTGATCTGTTCCGTGGTCACCTCAAACAGCTGCGCGGCAGCCCGCACCACCTCCGGCATTTCGACTTGTACTTCCTGCGGCGCAAAAACGTTGGATAGCGCTTTGGAGGCCACCGTACGGCTAAACGGCACATTGTTGAGGCTGGAAAAGGCCACCACCCGCATCAGCGCCCCTTCCAGCTCACGGATGTTGGTATTCACCTGCCGGGCGATCAGTTCCAGCACCTCCTGGGGAATGTTGATATTTGCCTGCTCGGCATTCATCTTGAGGATTGCTACCCGTGTCTCGAACTCCGGTGACTGGATATCGGTGATCAGTCCCCATTCAAAACGGCTACGCAGGCGGCCTTCGAGTGTCTGGATATCCTTGGGCGGACGGTCAGAGCTGAGAATGATCTGCTTATGGTTCTCGTAGAGCGCATTGAACGTATGAAAGAACTCCTCCTGGGTGCGTTCTTTACGGGCCAGAAATTGAATGTCGTCCACCAGCAGCAGGTCAACTGAGCGGTAGCGGTCCCGAAATTGGGTGGTCCTGTCATCCCGAATCGAGTTGATCAGCTCATTGGTAAAGGTCTCGGTGGAAACATAAGCAATGCGCTTTTCAGGATACTTTTCAGCCAGATAATGTCCCACGGCGTGCATCAGGTGAGTTTTGCCCAGCCCCACGTCCCCATAGATAAAGAGGGGGTTATAGGCCTTGCCGGGGGACTCGGCTACAGCCAATGCAGCAGCGTGGGCCAAGTTGTTGTTAGGGCCGACCACAAAGTTTTCAAAGGTGTACTTGGGGTTCAGCACCTTGCTCAATTCGGGGGCAGGGACTGGTTTTGGCCGGGGTTGCGGAGGAGGAGTAGGAGTCGCTACTGCGGGAGACGAAGAAGCTTCGGGCATGATCATGGCTTCTTGGACTGCGGGCAGCACCTCGAAACTGACCTGCGGATTTTCAGCACCCAGGCTGCGCAGAGCATCTTCCAGCAAACCCAGATAATGCTTACGGAACCACTCCTGTGCGAAGGAATTCCGGACGCCGATGACCAGCGACCCCTCTCGTACGCCCAGGGTTTTGACCGGGGCGAACCAGGTGTGGTACTCCACCTCCGAAATGTTATTGCGGACATAGGTCAGCACATCTGACCAGATTTCCTGAGAAATAGTGCGTACCTCCCCTTTTCATTCAGGCCGTTCAGACGGAGAAAGCAGACATACAAGAGTGACATGGCGGCTCTGCTCCGGCAGCTTGGCGCAGTGCCGCCAGCATATCACCAGGCCTGTGGATAACTTGGCTACAAGTGGTGTAGGGCTCGGCTAAACAACAAAAATCCCCCACCATAAAGGGTGAGGGAAAAGATCTGGTGGGCGATACGTGATTTGAACACGTGACCCCTCGCGTGTGAAGCGAGTGCTCTACCGCTGAGCTAACCGCCCTAGAATTTGTGGCCTGCAGTGCCACACTTGGTGGGCTCTGCCGGACTTGAACCGGCAACCAATCGGTTATGAGCCGACTGCTCTAACCATTGAGCTAAAGGCCCGTCTCAAGCCTCAGGAGTTTATCAGTGGCCCCGTGCAAAAGTCAACGCCCCTGAGACGCGTTCAGGAAGCCTATGGGATGACCCTCAGCCGATAGGTGGCCAGTATCATGGCAGCATGACCCTATCCCTGCCAGCTGGTCCCACAGTCCACGTGGCCTCGGAGGTCTTTCCCTTCTCGCGTACAGGTGGCCTGGCCGATGTGTTGGGCGCGCTCCCGGCGGCTCAGGCAGCTGCCGGTCAGCCTACGGTAGTGGTGACGCCCTGGTACCAGGGCCTGGAGGACGCCGCTCAGGTGCAGCTGGTAGAAACACTGACAGTAGAGGGCGTAGGTGCAGTGCGCCTGGGCCATGAGCGACGCGGCGGCGTGGACTACCTTTTTCTGGGGTTGGCAGATTTTGACCGCCCTGGGCTGTACCACGCAGACGATGTGCGGCGTTTCAGCCGCTTCGGATGCGCTGTGGTTCCAGTATTACAGTCGCTGGGAGTTCAGCCCCGGTTGTTGCACGGACACGACTGGCATTCGGGCTTGGTGGTGGCCCATGCGCAGCTGAGCGGCTGGCCCACGGTGTTTACCGTCCACAACCTTCAGTACCAGGGGCGCTGGCCGCTGTACGAAGCCGCAGAGTGGATGGCGCTGCCCGGCTGGGCACTGGGGCCAGACGGCGTTGAGTTTCACGGTGAGGCCAATCTTCTCAAGTCGGGCCTGATGTTCGCGGACCGCGTGACCACCGTCAGCCCGACCTACGCTCAGGAAATTACAACGCCTGAATACGGCGAAGGGCTGGAAGGTGTCCTGCAACGCCTGGAGCGCGAAGGTCGCTTGCACGGAATCTTGAATGGCTTGGATCTGGAACGCTGGAATCCCCGGCGCGACGCTTACGTTATGAACTATTCGGGGCTGCGCGGTAAGAGCGGCAACCGCCGCCGCCTGCGTGCCGAGTTCGGCTTTGACCGCGCTCCTATCCTAGGGACCGTGAGCCGTTTGGCCGATCAGAAGGGCATGGACTTGCTACTTCGGGCCTTGCCTGAGCTGGTGGGGTCCTGGAATGTCGTCATCTTGGGCGGCGGCGACCCCGTACTGGAAGCTGCCTTTGCCGGCTGGGGATACCATCCCCGGGTGGCCTTCAAAGGTGGCCTGGACGAGGCCCTGGCCCACCGTATCTACGCCGGGGCTGACATGTTTGCTATGCCCAGCCGCTTTGAGCCCTGCGGCCTCTCGCAGATGATTGCGCTGCGCTACGGCACCCTGCCACTGGTTCGTGAGACGGGCGGCCTGGTAGATACCGTGCCCTCCAGCATCGGCTTTACCTTCGGTGAGGCCACCTCTGAAGCTTTGCTGAGTTCTGCCAATGAGGCCCTGGCGACCCGCGCGGATAGGGCTGAGTGGGAACGCCGGGTGCGCGAAGGGATGGCGCTGGATTTCAGCTGGGACGCCTCGGCACGGGCCTATGCGGCACTATATGCGGATGTGCTGGCTGGACGCGGCTGACCTATTCGGCTGGCTGTAACTCCAGTACGGTCACCTCTGGCGCGCACAGGGTCCGCACCGGTAAACCCGACACCCCCAGTCCCCGGCTCACATAGGCGGGGCTACTGTGCGCGCCTTCTTTCCAACCCATATCGAAGCGGGTGTGGTAGTCACTGGGCACGACCACTGCCCCCACGCCAGGGAGTCGGACCTGACCGCCGTGGGTATGTCCGGCGAGCGTCAGGCCAATGTGCTGGGGCAGCTCCGGCAAAATGTCGGGGTTGTGGGTCAGCAGTAACGTGGCCCGTCCCCCCGCCTCTGCCAGCAGCGCCGTGAGGTCCGGCGAGTCGCCGTGCCAGCGGTCATCGGTGCCTATGAGGTGCAGGTCATCCCTGGGCTGCGCGATATCGTTTCGCAACAGTTGGATGCCGATCTGGTCCAGCAATTCTGTGTACTCCTGACGGTACTGCGGCCAGTTCGGAGTTGCTGCGCCGCGCCAGCGCGAAGCATATTTGCCGAAACTGCCGTAATCGTGGTTGCCCCACACCCCATAGACGCCCAGGGGTGCACGCAGGCGGGACAACTCATTCAGCAATTCAGTGGGGGTTTCACCGGCCCGCACATCTACAAAGTCACCGCCCAGCAGAATCAGATCGGGCCGCTCAGCTAGGGCGGCTTCTACCCAGCGGCGCACACTGCCCGCTGCTATATACAGGCCGTAGTGCAGATCGGTCAGAAAAACGACCCGCAGCGGGGTCCTGAGGCCTGGCATGGCGTGTCTATGTCGGCTGACGCTGAGGCCATAAGCCCCAGCCACTGCCCCGCCCCCTAGCAGTGTGCCCAGGCCTACCGTGCCGAGTAGGCTGCGCCTGATCCACTCGCGGCGGGTCAACTTGCGGTTCATGAGAGTCAGCCTAGGTGACTAAGGTTAACGCTAGGTACACTGGCAGGTGATGTCTGAGTCAAGGACCGTCTTTGTCGTTCCCGACCTGCATGGCCGCGCTGATCTGCTGGAAGCGGCAGTGCGGTATGCCGAAGCGCACTGGCCAAACTGGCACCTGCTGAACTTAGGCGACGCCATAGACCGTGGGCCACACTCCCTGCGCTGTGTGGCCCGGCTGCTGGAACTGCGGAAAGAGGGCCGTGCCACGTTGCTGATGGGGAACCATGAGCGGATGGCACTGGAAGGCCCGCAGCACTTCAGCCGCTTTCAGCAGTCGGCCAATCCCCAAGACCTACGCCTGGCCATGCAAGGGATGCAGTGGTGGATGCGGGCCGGGGGCGAATCGGTGCGGCGAGAGCTGGGCGGCCTGACGCTGGAACAGTTCCCAGAGTTGATGCGCGAATACCTACAGGACCTGCCCCGGATGGTCTTTGTGGATGGGGAAGGGGAGATTCACGCCGAGTTGCCGGCAGCGCCCAGTGTGATGGTCACGCATGCCAGCCCGCCCAAGGCCCACCGTGACTACCCCGACCCCATGTCGGCGGTGCTGTGGCTGCGCCCAACTGATGGGCTCTACGAGTTGCCGACAGGTGTGACCTACTCGGTGCATGGGCATACGCCAGTACGGGTGGTCATCCAGCAGGGTAAGCAGGTCTATCTAGACCTGGCTGCCTACAAAACCGGGCGACTGGCGCTGCTGCCGCTGCAGGTGGACGGGCCGCGTGGACTGGTCGTGCTGGAAGGGGAGGGGAACCGTCAAGTGGCTGAGACTCTGCCGGCCTTTGGGCACATGTTGCCTGCTGAACTGGCCCGAGTGTAAGAGGCCCAGCAAAGTGGGGAACAAAGCCAAAATGGCCTGCTCCCCACCCTTGAGTTCGTGAAACCTACTTCATGGCCTGCATGCTGGCCTTGCCGGCTGCGCCCAGAACTTTCAGCTTGTGGGCCACGATCTCGCTCATCACGTCGCGGGCTGGGCCCATCCACTTGCGAGGATCGAACTCCTTGGGGTTGGACATAAAGGCTTCACGCACGCCTACGCTGGCGGCCAGGCGCAAGTCCGTGTCCACGTTCACCTTGGCAATACCGTGCTGCACGGCGCGGGTCAGGTCCTCGTCGGCGATACCGGCGGCCTCACCAATTTCGCCTCCAGCCGTGCGGAAGCGGTCGGTGATCTCCTTGGGCACACCGCTGGACCCGTGAGCCACCAGGGGAATGGTGGTCATAGAAGCGATCTTCTCGATGCGCTCGTGGTCAATAAAGGGACGGCCTTTGCCCTTGTAGGCACCGTGACTGGTGCCGATAGCGATGGCCAGGTAATCGGTGCCGGTCTGCTCGATGAACTGCACGGCTTCTTCAGGGTCGGTCAGGAAGGCGTCTTTTTCGTCGACGATGACGTGCTCTTCAATACCGCCCAGACGGCCCAGCTCGGCTTCCACGCTGATGCCCATGGCATGCGCGGCTTCTACTACACGCTTGGTCTCACGGATGTTTTCCTCAAAGTCGTGGTGCGAGGCGTCAATCATCACGCTGGTAAAGCCCATGGCGATGGCCTTAAGCGCTGACTCGTATGAAGAGCCGTGGTCCAGGTGCAAGGCGACCGGAATCTTGGCCCGCTGGGCCATGTCCTTGACGATGTTGGCGAGATCCTGACCGCCATACTTGATCGCCCCTTCGGACATCTGCACCATCACGGGTGCTTCCAGCTTTTCGGCGGTGTGGATGATCGCCTGGGTGATCTCCATGTTGTTGGTGTTGAAGGCGGGGACGCCGTACTTGCCTTCGCGGGCGGGAACCAGAATCTCTTTGCCAGTAACGAGCATGTGTTTTCCTCCTGTAGAACTTTTGGGTTGGCTAGGCGTGATTGTTGACACTGAACGCTGTCAGGTGCTGATGCGGCTGCTTGGCGGCCAGCGTCAATTGTGGGCTTGCGCTTTATCCTAACGCAGCCTCATTGTGCTGTGGATCAGAGGGACTGGACCCAGGCGTGGATGTTGGCGACGTCGGCGTCAGAGAGCTGGGCCTCGGAGAAGCGGGGCATGGTGGGGGCGAGTTCACGGCCATCGGGGGTGACGCCTTCGCGCAGGGTCTGGGTGAAGCCGGTAAGGTCCCAGCCATTGGCATTTTCGGTCATGGCTGGACCGATGCCGCCTTGTCCCTGGGCACCGTGACAACCACCACAGGACCCGGCAAAGATTTCCTGGCCAGCGGCGGCGTCACCCTGGGCTGAACTTTCGGTAGCCCCAGCGGCAGGAGTGGCTTCTTCAGCGGCGCCCCCTTCACTTTCGCTAGCGGCGCTCTCGCCTTCAGTGGCCTGACTGTCAGACGTGCCTGAACCACCCTCATCGCTCTCACCGCTTCCGGCTTCCTCGGTTTCGGCAGCGACTTCTTCGTTGTCGTCACTGGCGGTGGTGGCCGGGTCACCCACGGTGGGGGCCGTGCTGGGGCTGGCGTTGGTCGAGGTATCGGAAATACCGCCCTGGCTGCCCTGGGTAATGCCAGCTGTATCGGGAGTATTGCCGTCCTCGGCGGCTTCGGTAGCGCTGGCATCGGTGGTGACGGCCACTCCGTCCTTTACCGGATCAGTCGCGGATGGTGCGCCGGCATTGGTCAAAAACAGCAGGGCGACGCCCAGAACGACCCCCAGCAGAATTCCAGTGAGCCAGGAAACGATGTTTCCCTGGGTCATACGGGTTCTCAGACTTGTCATGCTGAACAGGATAGCGCGCTGACCGGGCGGTTGGGAGGACCATCTGCCCTCCCGCACCACTTTCAAAAGAGGGTCGGTGTGCCCCCTTCCTGAGCTTCTTCCGGCCACCACTGCCGCTCGGACAGGTTCAGCCGTCCGCTGCTGTCAAAGTCCACACCGTCATGGATCAGAAGTGCCAGTTGCAGATCCCCCAGCCCAATTTTGGTGGTGCTGATGCGGCCCTGGGCATTCACCACCCGCTGCCAGGGCAGGCCGTGATCCCCGCCCTGAAGGCTGTTCATCACGTATCCGGCCTGCCGCGCCGCGCCTGGCTGGCCCGCCAGCAACGCCAGTTGACCGTAGGTCATGACCCGGCCTCTGGGAATCCGGGCCACCAGGTCCAGAATGCGTCGGCGGAACTCAGCGTCGCGTGTCATGGAGGCAGTGTAGCGGGTCTACTTCCTCAGCTCAGCTTGGCCTTGAATTCGTCGTAGCCGAACACCTTGACCCGTTCGTACGAGCCGTCTGCGTGCAGGATGCCGATATCCGGGTGCTTGACGCCGTTGAAAAAGGTCGTCTTGACCATGGTGTAGTGGATCATGTCGTCAAAGACGACCCGGTCCCCGACCTTGAGCGGCTCCGGGAAAACATACTCGCCCACCACGTCGCCGGCGAGGCAGGTGGTGCCGCCAATGATGTAGCGGTGGCCTGATGCCCCGGCGTCGGCCTCGCGGTGAGTATCGTCCGGGGGGTCGCCAGCGCCCAGGATGCGTGGTCGGTAGGGCATTTCCAGCACGTCGGGCATATGGGCGCTGACTGACACGTCCAGCAGCACAGCGTCTTTGACGTTATGGACCACGTCCAGCACGCTGCTGACCAGCCAACCAGTCTGCCAGCCGAAAGCGCTGCCAGGTTCCAGGATCACGTGCACGTTCCAGCGTTCGCGGAACGCCCGCACCACCCGGATCAGTCGCTCAATGTCGTAGCCTTCGCGGGTCATCAGGTGGCCGCCACCGAAATTGACCCACGCCACCTGATCAGAGGCCAGGAATTCCCCGAACTTCTCCTCCAGCACTTCTAGCGTGCGCTCCAGCGTGTCGGAGTCTTTTTCGCAGAGTGTGTGAAAGTGCAGGCCGTCAATGCCTTCGGGCAACGTATCCGGAAACTCGCGGCGGGTAACGCCTAACCGCGAGAACGGCCCGGCGGGGTTGTACAGGTCAGTTTCGACCTCAGCGTATTCAGGGTTGACGCGCAGACCTGCGTGAATGGTGCGGCCCCCTTGACGGGCGGCCTCCACCTGGGGGCGGAAGCGCTCCCACTGCGCCAGCGAGTTGAACACGATGTGGTCCGAGCGGCGCAGGATTTCTGGAAAGTCCTCATCACTGTAGGCGGGCGCGTAGGCATGCACCTCGCCCTGCATTTCCTCGTCGGCCAGGATGACTTCGTTCAGGCTGCTGGCGGTGGCCCCACTGATGCCGTACTCGCGCAGAATGGGGAACGTGGACCACATCGAAAAACCCTTGAAGGCCACGATAATCTGTGCGCCGCTCTTTTCCTGCACATAGGAGATCAGTGCCAGGTTGCGCCGCAGCCGCGTCTCGTCCAGCACGAAGGCGGGACTGGGAATTTCGGCCCAATTCACGGTTTGTGGATCGGTCACGTCGGGCAAGCGGAGGTCAGCGGGCAACTCGGTCATGCGGACAGTCTAGAGGCTAGTGGGAAGAAGGGGCGTCCCAGTTACGCTGTATTTTCTTGGTCGTTTGCGCTGAAGACCAAACCGCCTGTCTCACTGCCCAGCAACCGGGGCACAGTATCGCTGACGCCCACTTTGGCGCAGAAGGCCACATCAAGGGCCAAATCAGCCAGCGCGGCGTCCACGTCACCTAGGCCCAGTAGACGCTGGCCGTGGCGGCTGGCTTCTAATGCTGCGAGGGGATCGGGCCACTGGTTCAGCAGGGCCAGGACCATCTGCGCTGAGTCGTCCGGTTGACAGACTGCGCGGTCCAGCAGTTCACGTACCAGCACGCCCGCCGCGTAGCAGTCGTCCAGGCTGACCTGTCGGTTGGTGCCGGAGCACACGATCCGCAGGTCGCCAGGGTAGGCCAGGGCTGCCACCGCCGCCGCTGGAGCGTTACGCAGGCAGGCCAGCAGCACCCGCTCGGCACTCTGGGCCGCCAGGTGAGCCGCTCCCGTGCCGTTGGTGGTGTTCATGACGATTTGGTGCCCGGCCCAATTCTGCCGCTGGGCGTCCAACGGGCTGTTGCCCAGGTCGAAGCCTGGGATGATCACGCCGCTGCGCTCACCGGCCAGCCGGACCTGAGCGCCGCCCGCCGCCTCACGCCGCGCAAAAGCCACCTCTGGCGTGGGCGCGAAAATCACAGCGTCCGCCCCCTGTTCTAGAAAAGTGGTTGCGGTGGTGGTGGCCCGCAGCACGTCAATCACCAGAGCGGTTCCGCCATGGGTGTGTGGCGGGTGGAGTTCCGGCAGTAAGCTGACGCTCAGGCGCCGGCTCATGCCAGTGTGTCCCGGAAGGCCTGCACGCCCGCTGCTGCGCCGCCCTCAGCCCCGAAAATGGCGCTGCCGGCCACCAGATTGGTCGCCCCTGCTTCCACCAGTGCGCGGGCGTTGCCTGCCGTCACGCCACCGTCTACCTGCACTTCGGCTTCCGAGCCGAACTCGTCCAGCCAGCGGCGCACGGTGCGGACCCGCTCCACGCTTGAGCCGATGAACTTCTGACCCCCGAAACCAGGATTCACGCTCATGATCAGCACCAGGTCCACGTCGGCCAGCACCGGGCGCAGGGTGTCCAGGGAGGTGCCTGGGTTCAGGGTCACGCCCGCACGCTTGCCCAGTTCACGAATCTGTCCTACCGCGCGGTGGATATGTTTGGTGCTTTCGACCTGCACAGTCAGTCCATCGGCTCCGGCGTCAGCGAAGTCTTTCAGATAACGCTCCGGTTGCTCGATCATCAGGTGAACGTCCATGTACAGGTCCGATACGCGCCGCGCCGCTGCCAAGATCGGCAGCCCGAAAGAGATGTTGGGCACGAATTGGCCGTCCATCACGTCCACATGTGCCCAGGGCACGCCTGCGGCCTTCAGGGTGGCGAGTTCTTCACCCAGCCGCGCAAAGTCGCAGGCAAGCAGGCTGGGAGAGAGGATCACGGGTTTGCGGGTAGGGGCAGTCACGCGGGAATTGTAGCGCGGGCCTGAAGTGCAGGTTTTGCTCTCCCTTGTGGCCGACTTTCCGAGGTGGCCGACAGCCACAGGCTTATGATGACCTTGACCTGCTTACACCCTTTTCCAGCCATACACCTTATTAAATTTCGTCTCCAGAACATCTCGCCTGTCCATCCCCAAGGAGTTCCTATGACCTCAACACCTACCAAGCCCACCCTGCAAGACTGGAAGACCCTGGCCACCAAAGACCTCAGGGGCGCCGACCCCGCAACGCTCAACACCCAGACCCCCGAAGGGCTGACGCTAAGGCCGCTGTACACCGCTGCCGATCTGGAAGGCCTGGAGACAGATACACTGCCAGGCTTCGCGCCGTTTACGCGGGGGCCACGCGCCACCATGTACGCGGCACGGCCCTGGACCATCCGGCAGTACGCAGGCTTTTCCACCGCCGAGGAGTCCAACGCCTTTTACCGCCGCAACCTGGCCGCCGGACAAAGAGGCCTCAGTGTGGCGTTCGACCTGGCGACCCACCGGGGTTACGACTCGGACCATCCCCGCGTGGTGGGCGATGTGGGCAAGGCAGGCGTGGCGATTGACAGTGTCGAGGACATGAAGGTGCTGTTCGACGGCATTCCGCTGGATCAGATGTCGGTGTCCATGACCATGAACGGGGCGGTGCTGCCGGTCCTGGCCGGGTTCATCGTGGCGGGTGAGGAACAGGGTGTAGACCGTTCGCAACTGTCCGGGACCATCCAAAATGACATTCTCAAGGAATTTATGGTCCGCAACACCTACATCTACCCGCCGGAGCCGTCCATGCGGATTATTGCGGACATCATCGCCTACACCGCCGCCGAGATGCCGCGCTTCAACTCCATTTCTATCAGCGGCTACCACCTGCAAGAAGCCGGAGCAAATGCCGCGCTGGAACTGGCCTACACCCTCAGCGACGGCTTGGAATACGTGCGGGCTGCGCTGGATAAGGGGCTGGACATTGACGCCTTTGCGCCGCGCCTCAGCTTTTTCTTTGCCATCGGCATGAACTTCTACACCGAAGTGGCCAAGCTGCGGGCTGCCCGGATGCTCTGGAGTGAACTGATGGGCCAGTTTGATCCCAAGAACCCCATGAGCTGCGCTCTGCGGACCCACTGCCAGACCTCGGGCTGGTCCCTCACTGAGCAAGACCCTTACAACAACGTGGTGCGGACCGCTGTAGAAGCGATGGCAGCAGTGTTCGGTGGCACCCAGAGCCTGCACACCAACTCGTTTGACGAAGCGATTGGCCTGCCCACCGACTTCAGCGCCCGAATTGCCCGCAATACCCAGCTGATTTTGCAGGAGGAAACTGGAATCACAGATGTGGTGGACCCCTGGGGCGGCTCTTACCTGATGGAGCGCCTGACCCATGACCTGGCCGAGCAAGCCCGCGTGCTGATGCGTGAGGTGGAGGAGCTAGGCGGCATGGCGGGGGCCATCGGTGAGGGCATTCCCAAGCTGCGGATCGAAGAATCGGCGGCCCGCAAACAGGCCCGGATTGACCGGGGCCAGGACGTGATCGTGGGCGTGAACAAGTACCGCCTGGAGAAAGACGACAGCGCCTACGAGGTGCTGGATATCGATAACGCCGCCGTGCGCGAGTCGCAGATTGCCCGCCTGGACCGCCTGAAAGCGGAGCGCGACACGGCCAAAGTGGAAGCGACGCTGGACGCTCTGCGGGACGCCGCCCGCACAGGCGAAGGTAACCTGCTGGCCCTTAGTGTAGAAGCGATGCGGGCGCGGGCCACGCTGGGCGAGGTGAGCAGCGCTCTGGAAGAAGTCTGGGGCCGCCACCAAGCCGAGGTGCAGACCCTCAGTGGCGTGTACGCACAAGGCTACGCGGGTGATGACGAATTTGCACAGGTACAGGCCGACATCAATACCTTTGCTGAGGCGGAGGGCCGCCGCCCCCGCATCCTGGTCGCCAAGATGGGCCAGGACGGCCACGACCGGGGCGCCAAGGTGATCGCCACCGGCTTTGCCGACCTAGGCTTCGACGTGGACGTGTCACCTCTGTTCCAGACCCCTGAAGAAGCGGCGCGCCAAGCGGTCGAGAACGACGTGCATGTGGTCGGCGTCAGCAGTCAGGCGGCAGGCCACAAGACGCTGGTGCCGCAGCTGATCGCCGCCCTTGAGGCTGAAGGCGCAGACGACATTCTGGTCATTGTAGGCGGCGTGATTCCGCAGCAGGATTATCAGGCGCTATATGACGCCGGGGTGGTGGGCATCTTCGGCCCCGGCACGCCGATCCTGAGCGCGGCGCGTGAAGTGCTGGGTCTGCTCCAGCGGCGGCAGGGCCAACTGAAAGGGCAGGGAGCGCAGGGCTGAAAGATGCTGCAACCGGTTTGGCGTCGGCCTGGGTGAACCTTAGTGCCGGGGCGGTAACTCCTCGGCGGCGTTGCCCCTTTCTGCTGTCTCTCGGCCCACCTGGGTCTCCTCCTGCCCCAGCACCCAGCGCAGCAGCACGCCCATCCCCTTGGTCCGCAGGAATTCGGCCAGGTTGAGTCCCAGGCTGCCGCCTACCGCCGCGCAGAGCAGCACGCCGGGAGCTGTATTCAGTGCGGGCAAGCCGCTGGCCAGAGCGAAGGCCGCCAGGCCGCCGACCAGCCCGCCCAGCAGCGTATCGGTCAAGGTGGCGGTCCAGTGTGGGCGTTGCGTCTGGGGCAACTGCTGGCGCAGCCGCATTCCCGAGAGTGCTGCAACGGTCAGTGAGACGCCCAAGGTGCTGAGCAGGGCGGGTGGGTCCAGCGTGGTCATCACGCTGGGATCGGTCCAAAGTGCGGGCCAAATGGTCATATTCAGTCCCCCTGAGGCTGTATGAATGACATGTGATTGAAGAGGCCGCCTGATCTGCGGCCAGCCGAAATGAGGAAAAATCAGGCACTGCTTCCCTTCAGCGCCTGACGGGCAGGTGGTGTCGGCAGGCCACCGGAACAAATCGCGGGACAGGCGTGACACCCTCAGTTCTTACCTACTAAAATTTTAGTAAATACCATTCGTTTAGTCAAGGGCAGAATGGGCAATTCAGGTTTCGCAATAAAACGCAATGCGCCCGGTGCGTCCATACGACGACTGGTACAGCGTGCCTCCGGCTTCCAGAAAAGCCAACTCATCTAACCGCGAACCGATCCATTCGGGCGTCCAGCCGGTGGTCAGGGCGTACCAGATGTAATTGCCCTGCATCAGGTAGCCGGTGCGCCGCTGGGCCGTGTTCAGAAACACGAAGCGCCGCAGAGCCTGTTGCAAGGAAACATCCGCCTCGTGTGCCAAATGGGCAATCACGGCCGCTGACTCGCCGTAGCGGACGGTCAGCTCAGTGACCAAAGCGTCAGGCATCAAGAGGGCGTCGGCGCCATGTTCGGTCAGCAGTTCCAGATGTTCATCCAGTGCCTGTTTGCCTGTATCGTTCACGCTGGCATGTTCGCGCCGAATGGCCGGGGTGTACTGCCCCTGCTCGCTCAAGGCATGGACCAGCTCGTGGGCGGTGTCGGCGCGGCGCTGCTGGCGGGGGCTGCGGCGCTGTACCTGCACCCAGGGTGTGTCCTCATCAGGGGGGGCCGCCTGAGCCAAGCTGTGCTGTCCCTGCAAAACCGGAATATCCAAACGCCCCGCCAGTGCGTCCATATCAGACACGTAACCTACCTGGGCATGTCGCCGCCGCAGGTAGGCCAGGTAGTCTGAGATCAGGGGGTCCACGCGTCCTCCTCACCGCGCTGGTCAGGCAGAGCTGGCGGGTCAAAACGCTTGCGGAGGTCCAGAAACAGGTCCAGCCATTCGCCTGCTGTCTGGGGAGTGCGGCGGTGGTGCAGGTCGGTCAAGAAGCGCAGCCAGCGCCCCTCGCGCAGCTCGGCCCATTCGGCCCGCGCCCCGAAGACCTCCGCAGCTTCACGCAGGCTGCCTGGGATAGGCCGCTGCACTGGCTGCACCTCCCAACCCTGTTGCTGGGCATCCGGAGCTTGGTCCGGTCCTGCCGCCCTGGTGGAAGGCAGCGGCACACTCCCCAGCGGCACGCCCACTTCAGTCTCAAACTCGGCAGCGGTCCAGCCCAGCATGTAGGCCAGGTCCCGGAGCTGCTGCGCTCGGGCACTCAGGAGGACTTGCCCATCGGTATCTTCTTCCAGACGCGAGAGCCATTGTTGACTGAACGGCCGTAGGCCAGCGGGCAGGTCACCCTCCTCATGCAGCGCCCGGACGGCGCGGGCCAGGTCGCTCTGTGAGCGGTACCCGACCTGTTCACGCCGCGCCTGAAGCGCTGTGCCGTACCCAGCCATAGTTCAGTCTACCAAAATGAGGGTAGTTGCTGGCGAGGAATGAATTGGCCTTCCGCCTTTACTCCGCGTCTTTTCGCTGCGTGTCTCCTCCTACCACGTAGAAGGTTTCTTGGGTGATGCGCTCCGGGAATTTGCGGATAAAGTCCACCGTACTCAGCGCCTGGGTACGGTGACAGGCGATGGCTTTCAGCTTGCGGGTGAGATAGGGGGTCACATCCCGTCGCAGGTTGGCCGGGAGCCAGCTGGGCAACAGGGCGTCGTCTTCAGGGGCCGCACTGCCTGCGTAATACCACAGCTCTGGCTGCTCGCCCTCCGGCAGCTTGTCCCAGGCAACTTTGACGGCGCGGTGGGTGGTCTGGTGGTCCGGGTGACCGTTGGAGCCGTTGGGAGGAAAAGTCAGCAGGATTTCAGGGCGGTAGCGTTCCAGGGCGGCTCGGCTGACCTCTACCAGTTCCTCAAAGTCGTATTCACGTAGCGCCTTGTCCGGAAAGGAATGCTGCTCGTGAACGGTGATGCCCAGCACGTCCAGGCAGGCTTCCAGCTCGACCTCGCGCATGGCGGCCAGTTGCTCGGGCGTGTCGCACAGGCCCAGGTTGCGGCCTGCGTTGCCCTTGGTCAGCGTGACCAGACCGCAGGACTGCCCGGCTTCCTCGAATTCCATGATGGTTCCGCCTGCGCCGTACACCTCGTCGTCAGGGTGAGGCACGATCAGCAGCAGTTTCAGGCGGGGTGCATCGGTCATCTGACCAGCATAGCGGGTAGACCGGCGTCTTCCAGTTCGGAGAAAGAAACACTCAGGGACGCAGCCTGGAAGCAAATTCAGAGCGGACGGAATTCCTGCATTAGGCCAATTGGCGCATGCTCCGGCTCCCTGCATGGGTGCAACATAGGCGCATGCCTTCTCTCACCCTGCGTGAAGCGCAGCGCTCCGACTTTCCGGCCCTGGCTGAGATTCTCAGCCTGACCCAGCCCGACTGGCCGACCGGGGCGGAGGACTTGCAGCGCCAAGACGACACCCGCGACCCAGCCCATTTCGCGCTGCGTGTCGTGGCCGAACAGGCGGGGCAGATTGTGGGTGTCGGTCATGTCGGGCATGACGATTTTGCTTTTGAACCCTGGCGGTATTGGAGCGCTCTGGATGTCCACCCGGACTTTCAGCGGCAGGGTGTGGGGACAGCGCTGTACAGCGAACTAAAGCGCCATTTGCAGGAACGCGGCGCCCGCGAGGTACGGACCATGCTCAGCAGCAAGCCTCAGGACGCGGCGGGGCGGGCCTTCCTAGAGCGCCGGGGCTGGCGCGTGGGGTGGGAACGTTTCGAATCACAGCTGGATACGCGGGACACGGACCTGAGTACCTTTGATGGTCTACTGACCGGGGTGGCCGAGCAGGGCGTCAGGCTCATGTCACTGGCCGAACTGGCCGCCGATCCGGACCGAGACCGCCGGCTGCACGAGCTGGACTGGCTGCTGTTTCAGGACGTTCCTTCGGGTCTGACCCCCACCAAAAAGTCGCTGGACCAGTGGGTCAAAGATGAACTGGCCGACCCTCAGCTGCGGCCAGAGCTGTCTTTCGTGGCGGTTGGGGATGGCCCGAGCGATCCGCTGACGGGCAGTTATGTCGGTTACAGCACCATCGGCAAAAGCCGGGGCGAACACTACTACATCGGTATGACCGGGGTGCTGCGCAGCCACCGGGGCCGCGGCCTCGCCAAGGCACTCAAGGTGGCAGCCATGCGTGAGCTTCAGGCCCAGGGCGGCGGCGTCATCAAGACCTTCAACGACACGCCAAATAGGGCCATGCTGACCATGAATGAAGCGCTGGGCTTTCAGCGGACGGCGACCATGTACCGCTACGAGCTGGAGCTCTCCTGAGTCCCATGCTGCTTTCCGTGGACTGGGACGCCTACTCCGGCACCCGTGAACTGGTGTTCGACGCGCCGATCTGGGGCACGCCGGACCGCGATCATGACCGCCTGGCGGCCTGGCAGCAGCGGGCGGCGCGGCGTGGCGGCACCAACTGGGAGGCGCTGGACAGCGACTTTCCGCTGTACCCCGGCTGGCCCGACTTGCGGCAGTATGCGGGTACTCCTACGGCCGTGACCCTGTCGCACGCTGACATCTGGCCCTGGCTGGAGCGCTGGCCAGGCCAGGACGTGCTGAACATAGACAGTCACCACGATCTGAGCAGCTTCAGTGGCGACAGTACCCGCCTGCGCCCCGGCAACTGGGCTGGGCTGGCGCTGTCAGCTGGATTGGTGCGCCGCTACGAGTGCCGCTATCCCGTCTGGCACGCGGAGTTGCCGGTGGCTGAGGGCTACGATCTGGCCCGCACCCAGGCTGAATTGGACGCACTGCTCCCCGCGCCCCTGCTGGAGAGCGTCACCCTGACCCGCAGCGCCGAACTTCCCCCGCCGGAACAGGTGACCGCGCTGCTGCTGGTGCAGTCACCCGCCTGGACCAACCCCGCCCACGACCGCGAGTTCTGGGCGCTGGCGGAGGATTTGGGCGCGGAGGTGCTGGTAGAGCCGCTCCGCAGAGAGGGGCAGGTGTAGCTGTTGCTACAACCCCAGCAGCCCCCGGTACCAGCCGACCACCGCGTCACCCCACAGCATCGCCACCACGGCGCCTATGGCCAGATAGGGGCCGAACTTCAGGCGGTTTTCGGCTTTCAGCAGCATCTGCGCTGCGCCCAGGATGGCCCCGGCGAACACAGCCACGCCCACGCTGACCAGCACGCCACTCACGCCCAGAAACGCGCCGATGGCCCCGGCCAGCTTCACGTCTCCAAAGCCCATCGCGCTGGGGTCGAAGGGAGCGTCCTCTTCGGCCTCGGTCTGTCCAGTCCCTTTCTGAATCCAGGCGTATTGAATCCACCAGTACAGCCCAGCGATCAGGGCGGCTGCCCCTGCGCCCTGCAAGCCTCCATTCACCAGCTCTAGCGGGTCACGCCCCAAGTTCACGCCCAGCGCCAGGCTGAGCAGTGCCCCGCCCAGTGTGAGCAGTTCGGGAATGCGAACCACCCGGCGGGTGCCCGCATTGACCGCCGCCGACAGCAGCGCCGCGCCCATGCCCCACAGCGGCCCGGCCCAAGCTCCGACCAGTAGGGCCAGCGCGATTTGCTGATGTCCGATGGGCGCGTCAGGGTACTGCCGCTCGCGGAAGCGCCGCAGCACCCACGAGCCGATCAGATCAATGGTCATCAGCAGGCCCGCGCCCGTCAGCGCCCCTGCCAGCGCTTCAGCAAAGTTGGGTAGGCCGCCCGCAGCCAGTCCACTGCCTGCCAGCGCCGCGAAACCCAAACCTAGGCCCACACCCGGCAGGGTCAGCTCGTCGGGGATGGTGTAGGTGTCCAAGTCAATGGCGCTCCCTGCCAGCAGGATGGTGAAAAACAGTGTCAGCCCCAGCGTGCCCAGGCCATAGAGCGCTGGTGGATAAAAGTACGCAATCAGCGCATAAGCCACCCCCGAAATCAGCTCGATAACCGGATAGCGTGGCTTGATCGGGGCCGCGCAGTAGCGGCACTTGCCGCGCAGACTGAGCCACGACAGCACGGGCACCAGATCACGCGGGGCCAGCGCATGGTCACAGTTCGGGCAGTGACTGGGCGGAAAGGAAATGTTCTCGCCACGCGGCAGACGCCAGATCAGCACATTGGTAAAAGAGCCGACCAGCAGCCCGAAGATCAGGGCACTGAGCAGGATGAACGGCAGGGGCAGCAGGTCCACGCCCGGCAGTTTAGGGTGTGCAGTCTCACAGAGTTCTCCTGTCGGCCGAGGCCGTATAGGAGACGCATACATCAGCTTGAATACATATCGGTGTGGGTGTACTATTCTGCAATTGTAGAAGCGGGTTCAGTGGCTGGCCTTTCTACGTCTGACGCCCCGTGAAGGCCAGCAGCCCGCGCTTTATGCCCAAGTTCAGTGCTGCATCTATACAGCGACTCTGTTCCCTCATTTCTTCCCAAGAATCTGGCATAACCCAAAAGGAAATCCCATGAAAAAGACCCTGCTGTTCCCATTGATGCTCGCCCCACTGCTGCTGGGCGCCTGTAACTCTCCTGCCGAGAAGACGACCACCACGACCACCCAGACCGAGACGGCTCCGGCTGAAACCACCACGACCACGGAAACGGCCACCACCGAGGCGGCCACCACTCCAGCTACCACGGGCGGCGCCTGCATGGACCGTATCCGGGCCGACGGACTGCGCGTGATCACCAGCCCGGACTACCCGCCCTACGAGTCCACCGACGATCAGAACAACATCGTGGGCTTTGACGTGGATATGGTGAACGCCCTGGCCGAGGAAATGGGCGTGAAGGCCGAGTTCACTGGGCAGGGCTTCGACGGCCTGATTCCCTCGCTGGTTGCGGGCCGCGCCGATCTGATTGCGGCGGGCCTGTCGGTGACGCCAGAGCGCGCCGAGTCGGTGGCCTTTACCGATCCCTACGAGGAAACCATCAACGTAATCGTGGTGGCGGCGGACGACAACACTGTGACAAGCGCCGAAAACCTGAGTGGCAAGACTGTGGGTGTACAGCTGGGCACGGTGCAGGCTGACATGGCCCGCGAAATCGAAGGAGCTGATGTACGCGACTTCAACCTCTTCAGCGACGCGCTGGGCGCCCTGAAGTCCGGCCAGATCGACTCCATGATCGTGGACGCCCCAGTGGGTGAGGAGTACGTCAAGGTTCACAGCGACGTGAAGCTGGCCGGCGAGATGGACGGCGGCAGCAAGGCGCTGGCCACCCAGCTGGAATGCACCGACCTGGTGGCCGAGCTGAACGCTGCTCTGGCGACCCTGCAAGGCAACGGTGAGCTGGAAGCCATGCGCGCCAAGTGGTTCACCGAATAATTACCCAGACGCCGTAACGTGGGTGGCCTGGAGTTCTGGGCCACCTTTTCATCTTTCCTCTGCCTGCCTGGACTGGGCCTGAGAGGAATATCCGCAGGGGAGAAGTATGGATTTTCAACTGATCGCCGAGAGCATGCCGTACCTGCTGGAAGGCGCCCGGCTGACCCTCATCATCACGGCAGTGTCGCTGCTGGCCGGCATCATCATCGGGACGCTGGTGGCGTTGGCCCGGTTGTCGGGCATCGCGCCGCTGCGCTGGCTGGCCACGGCTTACATTGAACTGATTCGCGGTACGCCGCTGCTGGTACAGATTTTCCTGATCTATTTCGGCTTGCCGCAAATCACGGGGATCAACATGGAGCCGCTGCCAGCGGGTCTGTTGGCGTTTTCGCTGAATTCCGGTGCTTATGTCGCGGAAATTATGCGCTCCGGCATTCAGGGTGTGCCGCGTGGGCAGACCGAAGCGTCACTGTCGCTGGGCTTCTCGCCGCGCGATACCATGCGCTATATCGTGCTGCCCCAGGCCTTCCGCCGGGTGCTACCGCCGCTGGTCAACGAGGCGCTGAACCTGCTCAAGAACACTTCGCTGCTCTCGGCCATCGCGCTGGTGGAACTGACCCGCGCCGGGCAGATCGTGGCGGCCCGGACCTACAAACCGTTCGAGATGTACCTGGCCATCTCGATCGTGTATCTGGCTATGACGCTGGTGCTGAGCTTCGTCTCTAACCGTATAGAGCAGCGCTGGGGTGAGGGGGACAAGAGATGACGGCACAGGTGAGTAACGCACCGATTATCGACATTCAGGGCCTCGGCAAATGGTTCGGCAAGCATCACGTGCTGCGGGACGTGAAGATGCAGGTTGGGAGCGGCGAAAAAGTGGTGATCGTGGGGCCGTCGGGGTCCGGCAAGTCCACCCTGATCCGCTGCATCAACCGCCTGGAGGAGTTCCAGCAGGGTGACATCGTGGTCAACGGTCACCGTCTGTCGGAGACGCGCAACCTGCCGCTGGTGCGCCGTGAGGTGGGCATGGTGTTTCAGCAGTTCAATCTGTTCCCGCACATGAGCGTGCTGGACAACGTGACGCTGGCCCCGGTCAAACTGCGCGGCCTGAGCCCAGCGCAGGCGCAGGAACGGGCCATGTCGCTGTTGAAACGGGTGGGGATCGCTGAGCAAGCCCACAAGTTTCCGCCGCAGCTCTCAGGCGGGCAGCAGCAGCGCGTGGCGATTGCGCGGGCGCTGGCCATGCAGCCGCAGGTCATGCTGTTCGACGAACCCACCTCCGCGTTAGATCCCGAAGTGGTGGGCGAGGTGCTGGACGTGATGCGCGGCTTGGCGAACGAAGGCATGACCATGATCGTGGTCACGCACGAGATGGGCTTTGCCCGTGAAGTGGCCGACCGGGTGGTGTTTATGGACCAGGGCCAGTTGCTCGAAGACCTGCCGCCCGCCGAGTTCTTCGGGGCACCCCGGCTGGAGCGGACCCAGAACTTCCTCAGCCGGGTGCTGAATCACTAGTTGCTCCCGCTCCCGCGAGCGGAGGTGAGTATCCGTTGCTCCCGCGAGCGGAGGTGAGTATCCGTTGCTCCCGCGAGCGGAGGTGAGTATCCGTTGCTCCCGCGAGCGGAGGCGAGTATCAACCAAAAAACCGCCTTCGTGGTTGCGTGCGCAACGCAAAAGGGAGAAGGGAGCAAGCGTAGGGTTCTGCCCGTCTGGGGGTTGAAGAGTCCTCGGGTCTGAGGGCCTGCGGGCCGACTTTGGATGGGTATGGGTTGGCACAGACTCTCCAGTGGGCTCTTTCGCTTTCCGCCTTCCGCCTTCTTCCTCCGCAGGGGGTTGTCAGCGGGCCGGATCAGGCGTCAGAGTAGGAAGTAACGCGACTCCCAGTCGGCGCACGCTGCCGGGAGTCGAGCCTACTGTCTCCAGGTTTATTCATAAAGAAAGGACGTTCCCCCATGACCTCCGCTACCCTCCCCAAAACCCAGATGATCAACCTGGGCCTGGGCTATCCCGCCGATGCCTTGCTGCCCCATTCCGTCTTTGAGCAGGCGTCCCAGCACCGCTTCGCGCAGGGCGACGCCTATTTTCTGCAGTACGGCGACGAGTGGGGCGATCCGCACTTGCGTGAGCAACTGGCCGCTTTTCTGAACCGTCACTATGACCTGCAACTGAATGCCCAGGATTTGCTGATCTCGGGGGGGATCTCCGGCGGGCTGGACATGGTCTGCACCATGTTGGCGGGGCCGGGGCAGAGCGTCATCATCGAGAGCACCACCTATTTCGCGTCGCCCGACATCATGCAAAGTCACGGCCTGAACGTGATTTCCGCGCCGATGGACGATGAAGGCCTGGAGCTGACAGCCCTGGAAGCGCTGATCCGGCAGCACCGCCCCCGGCTGATTTACACCATTCCCACCCACCACAACCCCACCGGGTTGACCCAGAGCCGCGAACGCCGCGAAGCGCTGGTGGCCCTGGCTGAAAAATATGACCTGTATATCGTGGCCGACGAGGTGTATCACCTGCTGACCTACCGTGGCGAGACGCCGCCCTCGTATTCGTCGTATGTGGACAGTGGGCGGGTCATCTCGCTGGGCACCTTTTCCAAGATTCTGGCACCGGGGCTGCGGGTGGGCTGGATTCACGCCCGGCGTGACATGTTGGAATATCTGGTGACCAACCCGACCCTCCAGAGCGCGGGTGGAACCAACCCCATCGGCGCTTCGATGGTCAGCTCGGTGCTGGAACTGGGGCTGATGGACCGCTATCTGGGCGAAATCCTGGAAACCTTTGGGGCACGCGCCCGCGTCATGGTCGAGAGCCTGCGCGCTCCGGCCTTTGCCGATTGCTCGTTTCGCGAGCCGGACGGCGGATATTTCGTGTGGTTGCGCCTGCCGCCTGACATGGTGGCCGAGCAGCTGGAACCCCGCGCCCACTCTTACGGCGTGACCTTCAAGCCAGGCAATCTGTTTGCGGTGGACGGTCAAGCGCCGAACTATATCCGGCTGTGCTTTGCCTTTAACGATGAGGATCAGATTCGTGAAGGCATCGCCCGGCTGGGTGAAGCGATCGTCAGCATGCAGCAGGGCGAATTGCAAGTCAGCGAAGAGCGGCTGAATGTCGGCTCCGCGCTGGGGCTGGGGGATCGGTTCTGTGCCGTGCGCTGGTTGCGGCATCCGGCAGGTGGCCCGGCTGATCACCGTGCGCCGTTGGTCTTTCTCCATGATTCGCTGGGCAGTGCGGCGACCTGGCGTGACTTTCCGCAGACACTGGCGCAGGCGTCGGGGCGGCACGCGCTGATCTATGACCGCTTCGGCTACGGGCATTCAGACGACTTTGTGTGGGCCAGAGACACGGATTACCTGAACCGTGAGGCGGATGAGGTGCTCCCAGCCCTACTGGACGCGGCGGGAGTAGAGCGGGCCGTGCTGTTCGGTCATAGCGATGGCGCTAGCATTGCGCTGCTGGCGGCGGCCCTGCGCCCTGAGCGGGTGGCCGGAGCCGTCACTGAGAGCGGTCATATCTTCAATGAGAACCTGACCCGGCGCGGTGTCGAGGCAGCGGCGCAGGCTTATCAGACGGGCGATATCGCCGAGCGGCTGAGGCGCTATCACGGCACCCCTGAGCGGGTTCAGGCGTTGTACCGTGCCTGGACCGACACTTGGCTGTCGGAGGAGTACCGGGACTGGACCATCGAACCGCTACTGGGCCGCATCCAGGCTCCGCTGCTGGTCATGCAGGGCCGCGACGACGAATTCGGCACGCTGGCGCAGGTCTGGCGCACCGCTGAGGCCGTGCAGGGGCCAGTGCAGACGTTGGTGCTGCCCCACTGCGGTCACACGCCCCACCGTGAAGCGCGCGAAGCGGTGCTGGCCGCAGCAGTCTGTTTTCTGGATGGGCTGGACTGAAGCCAACCCTTACAGTGGGCGCTCGAAGGTCAGCCACATCGGTTCCGGACAGTAGCCCAGCCGCAGGTTGACACGCAGCATCGGCAGATTGGCGACTGCGCCGCCGGTACTGGTTTGCGTATTCCCTTCGCGCCGTAGTTCTTCCAGTGCATGGGCTTTGAGGGCCGCCGCGAGGCCCCGTCCGCGCTCGCCTCGCCGGGTGACGGTCCCGGCGCTGTCGGGAATGCCGTAGGGCGCGTGAAAGGTGGTGAAGGCCAGTGGCTCATCTCCCCGCCAGAGCACCCAGGTGCGCTGCCGCCGCAGTTCTTCGGCAAAAGCGGACAGGGGGCGGTGGGCGGTAGGTGTGACCGGCGTAGCCGGAGCGTCCGCTTGAAACTGCTGGTCCAGTGCATAAAGCTGCGCCGCGTCGCCGTCGGCAGGCCATTCGCGGATTTCGTGCCCCTCCAGATACAGCCGCTCCAACTCCGGTGCGAAGCGGGCAAAGTCAAAGCCAGTCAGGTCCAGCCTTGCGCCGTAGGTTTGCCAGACATTGGCAAAGCCTGCCGCCTGAAAGAAGCCGACCTGCTCGGCCCAGTCCTCACGGACCACGCCCAGTACCCGGGTGCAGCCGCTCAGGTCTGCCGCTGCCAGGAGGTGCAGGTACAGCGCTGAAAAGTGGGCCGCGTCGCCGCAGAGGCTCAGGCGCAGGGCATCTTCGGCACCTAAGCCAAAAGGATAAAGCCGGGCGCCGCCCACCAGGTGGCCCGCTTGCTCGACCACCCTTCGCTGACCCGTCTGGGCCAGCACCTCGGCTGGCGTGATGTGCCACAGCCCACGGCAGGCAGCGTTCTGAAGGGCTGCTACCGCTGAGGCGTCGGCGGCTTGCATAGGACGAAGGGTGGGGGTGATCATGGCTTCAAGGTGGCGTCTGGTCGGGCTGGTTGTCATGTGGCCTGCGTACGCCAAATGGCTTAGCTGGGGCGTCATGTATTTCTCTGAGATTTCTGAATAAAGTTTCAGCGTGCGCTGACCCAAACGTGACAGGGGTCATGCTAGCCTCAGCCCAAGTTGAAAGCGAACGCCCCAGCCCCTGACTTTGCCCTGCCGCCGCTGGCGTGTGGGGGAGCCAGGGAGCTTGCTTTTCAGCGCAAATTGGAATCTGACCGGGAGGGGCTGCCGCATGGTGGCCTCTTTTGCTTTGGAGGCCCGCTATGACTCTGGAACGCCAGTACAAAACCCTGCCCAAACTGCTCAAGGTCAGCGAAGTCGCTGACTTTACCTGCACCCACGAGCGCACCGTGCGCCGCTGGATTCGTGATGGTCGCCTGCGCGCCGCCGAAACCCCCGGGGGAATGCGGATTCACCGCCGGGCGCTGTGGCGCTTTCTGGGACTGGACCTGGAACTGAGCGCCTGAACGGGTAAAAAGACCTTAACCGTCTCACTGCGCCAAATGAGTGCTCCTGCTTGGACAGCTCCTTAGAATGGAGGCATGTCCATCTCCCTTACTGACCGCCTACAGAGCGAACTTCAGGGCCTGCGTGACTCCGGGCTGCTGATTCATCCCCGTGTACTGGAAAGCCCCAACCGGGCGCACAGCCGTATTGCGGGCCAGGACGTCATCAACCTGGCCTCCAACAACTATCTGGGCTTTGCCGATCATCCGGTCATCAAGGAGCGGGCGGCGGCCTACCTGCGTGACTGGGGCGCGGGGGCCGGAGCGGTGCGGACCATCGCCGGAACCATGCAGATCCACGAGGATTTCGAGGAGCAGCTGGCCCGCTTCAAGCACACGGGCAGCGCACTGGTGCTGCATTCGGGCTTCACCACCAATCAGGGCGTGCTGGGCACCGTACTCAAGGAAGGCGACGTGGTGATCAGTGACGAGCTGAACCACGCCAGCATCATTGACGGCCTGCGGCTGACCAAAGCGACCAAGAAAATCTATAAACACGCCGACATGGATGACCTGGAACGGGCGCTGAGGGAAAACGACACGGACGGCCTCAAGCTAGTTGTGACTGACGGCGTATTCAGCATGGACGGCGACATTGCTCCACTGGACCGGATCGTGGCGGTGGCTCGCCGCTACGGGGCCGTGACCTATGTGGACGATGCCCACGGTTCCGGCGTGCTGGGTGAAGCGGGGCGCGGCACGGTGCATCATTTCGGCTTCGATCAGGAGGACGACGTGATTCAGGTAGGCACGCTGTCCAAAGCGTGGGGGGTGGTGGGCGGCTACGCAGCGGGCCACGCCGACCTGCGCGAACTGCTGATCAACCGGGCGCGGCCTTACCTATTCAGTACCGCTCAGCCGCCAGCGGTGGTGGGGGCACTCTCGGCGGCGATTGATCTGGTGCAGGAGGATCCCAGCTTTATGAAGCGGCTGTGGGACAACACCCACTACTTCAAGGCCGAAATCGAGCGGTTGGGCTTTGATCACCTGGGCAGCGAAACACCGATCACTCCGGTCATTTTCGGTGAGGCGTCCGCCGCGTTTGAGGCCAGCCGGATGCTGCTGGACCGGGGGATTTTCGCCGTGGGTCTGGGCTTTCCGACGGTCCCGAAGGATCTGGCGCGTATCCGCAACATCATCACCGCCGAGCATACCCGTGAGGACCTGGATCAAGCGCTGGCTGCCTACGCCGAGGTAGGCCGTGAACTGGGCGTGATTCGCTGATCGGATGACGCTTGCCCTGCAGGCTTATTTGGATGTGCCCTAACATGGCGGGGCCATGACCGACCCCAACCCTAACCAGCCTCCCCGCAAACCTGCCGTGGGCGACGGCCAAGATAAAGGCGCGGACGTGCAACAGATGTTCGCGTCTATCGCCCCACACTACGACCTGCTGAACCGGGTGCTCAGCCTGGGCGTGGATCAGACCTGGCGGCACACGGCGGCGGGTGAGGCCCTGGCCAAAGCTCCACGCCGCGTGCTGGACATTGCCACGGGCACCGGCGACTTTGCGCTGATGCTGCGCCGCCGCGCTCCTTATGCCACCGTGACCGGCAGCGACTTTGTCCCTAAAATGCTGGCCATTGCCCGTGAAAAGGGCGATAAGGCTGGCCTGGACGTGACCTGGGAAGAGGGAGACGCCCTAGACCTTCCCTATCCGGACGCTTCTTTTGACGCTGTGACCTGCACGTTCGGCTTCCGCAACTTCAGCGATTACCGCCAGGGTCTGCGCGAGATGCACCGCGTTCTGGCTCCCGGCGGTAGGCTGGTCATCCTGGAATTCCCACCGCCTGCCGAGAACCTGTTCGGGGATGCCTACCGCCTGTACTTTCAGCAGATGCTGCCGCGTATTGGTGCCATGGTAAGCGGAGACGGCGGGGCCTACACCTACCTGCCCGAAAGCGTGCTGGCCTTTCCCAAGCCTGCCCAGCTGCTCCAGATGATGCGTGAGGCGGGTTTCAGCGCACGCTACCGCCCCCTCTCCTTCGGGATTGCCGGACTCTGGGTGGCTGAAAAGCGCTAAACGTGGACCAGCTGTTGTCCAGGTGGGCCGCATAAGCTTGACGAATACTGCATACGGCGCTATAGTTTCGAACATAACCGCTCCAAGTGAGCGGGTTTTTTATTATCTGAACCCGGAAGTTGTGGCGTGAGCCTCTGTCAGCTTCGGCGCGGCATAGGCAGTGGGTCTTCTCTAATGGAGATGCACAGCCACTCGCAAAAGACATAAAAAAACTCCTCCACAGAGGGAGGAGTCTTGCTTACGGGGCGTGAATTAGACGCTCAGCACCTGACGGCCATTGTAATAGCCGCAGCTGGGGCACACGTGGTGGCTCAGCTTCTTGGAGGAGCACTGGGGGCACTCGCTCAGGGCAGGGGCGCTCAGGGCATGGTGGCTACGGCGCATGTCGCGCTTGCTCTTGCTGGTTTTCTTCTTGGGTACAGGCTTTTTGGACATGGTTCAACTCCTTGTGGCTGATTTGGCAGGGCTAATCTGGTCCTGCGCCGGGGCAGTGGCGGCGTAAGCTGCCCTGGTGTATGCCGGGGCCGCGGGCGGGCGCCCGTGCCTTTCTCGCTCTCCTCCAAGTGGCCTCAGAGGCGCAAGAGAACAGCAGGCAGTGTATCACATGGTATGGGGCCTGGAGCAAGTCTCGTGGCCAGCCGTATGTAAGGTGTAGATTCACAGATCGCGTCAGAAGTGTTCTGTGTCTCAGACGCTTTTGGGACTGCCGCTCCTTGGCATGCAGTCATCTGCCCCGGCGTGTGCTCTGGGCGGATTGCTAAGCTGCCGTAGCGCTATAGCCTCCTGTGGGCTTTAGACTGTACGGCAGTGTCTTGCCGGAAATGGCCTTTTGGCTGCCGTTGGTGTCAGCTGTGAAGGTTGCCGGTCGGGAACACAGACGCGGACAACCCCGTAATGAGACATTGGGCGCGGTAGCGGTCCCCCAGATCAGGCTGGCCAAAGAGCCAGTGTCACCATGCCAGATCACGAGATCAATCACGCAGAGGGCCACCCGACCGAGCATCAGCCAGGGTCAGGCCAATCCAATCCAGTGAAGGAATTTGAAGATGACCAAAAAATTACTCCTTGCGATGGGCGGCGCGTTGCTGCTCACAGGCTGTGGAAGCACCGGACCCATTCCTCCATTCGGGCATACCTTGACTCAGGACTGGATTCAGGCCGACTTTGACGGCCAGCAGGGCAGCGAGAGCATTTCCCGCACCAATCTGGCCGATATCGTCTTCAACAACAAGGGCGAAATTATCGGTTGGTACGTCAAGAACTATGCCGGGTCACCCTACATCAAGGAAAACCGGGACGGCACGTTCGACTTCACGGCCCTGCAAAACGAGCGCGGAATCACCAACCTGGTAAACGGCCCCGCCCTGGCGATTCAGGCTGAGGGTCTGGACGCTGACGCCCCGGTGCAGGCGCAGGAGCCGCAGCTGACCAACAACGAAGAAACCAACGAGCAGGTGGCGGTCTTCCGTTACGAGCAGGGCGGCGTGCCAATCACCAAGACCGTGACTATCCATACCCGCAACTACCTGATCAATGTGCAGACCGAGGTGGGCGGCGATGTCGGTGAGTATCAAATGGTGCTGCCGGGTCTGGCCAACGAGGGCAACCCACGTGTGCGTGCCTTGCCGACTGTAGGCGAGTCCGCCACCGTGCAGGGAGCCGGAGTCACCAGCGTGGAGAACATTCGCTACGCTGCCATGCAGCACGTGCCACCCAATCAGATGTCACCAGCTCTTTTGTTGCGTCCGGCAGGCGACACCCAGATTGACGTGAACATGACCGGCGGCAGCAATGCCCAACTGGCCCTGGGCCTGAGCGGCAACAGCTCGGTGGATGTGTACGGTGGCCGCAACGAGCTGATTCACCTGACCCAGACGGGCTTTGCCCAGATGCCTGGCGTGTTCGACCCCAACTGGTTCGGACATATCAGCTTAGGGCTGGTCAGCATCATGGAATTCCTGCACCGCCTGGTGGGTGACTGGGGCATCGTGATCCTCTTGATTGCCGTGCTGGTGCGCTTGGTGATGTGGCCACTGATGCAGTCACAGGCCCGCACCGCCGCCAAGATGCAGATCCTGCAGCCCAAAATGAAGGAGATTCAGGACCGCTACAAAGACCAGAAGGACCGCGAAAGCCAGATGCAGATGCAGATGGAAATGGCCGCGCTCTACAAGGAAAACAACTTCAATCCGGCAGGCTGCTTTTCCATGTTCCTGCCTATGCCGGTCTTGATCGCACTGTGGTCCACCATTCGCAACTTCGAGTTCGATTCGGGCTTCTTGTGGATGCCGGACCTGGCGATTCCCGACCCACTGTGGATCCTGCCGGTGCTGTACCTCGTCACCAACATGGCGCAGTTGTGGATGAGCACCCGCAAGACCCCGGAAATGTTCCGCCAGCAGGCCATTATTTACCTGTTCTTCGTGTACTTTGCGCTGATTTTCCCTGCCGGGGTCAGCATCTATCTGATTATTTCCACGGCGATCGGGGTATTGCAGCAGTTCATCGTGAACAAACAGGTGGAGGCTGAAGCCGCCCACGCCGCCCAGACGGTCCAGAAAACGGTCCCCTCCGGCAGCACCAAGCGCAAAAGCACCAAGGTGATCGACGCGCCCAAAGATTGACAGAGGCAGCAAGTAAAAGATAGAAGGCGATGGGAAGAACTCCTGGCCGCCTTCTGTCGTTCACCGGTTTGCTGCAGCTCACTTACACTTACCACCAGCCGCGCCGTTTGAAGACCCAGGCCAGGGTCAGGCCCACCAGCAAGAAACTGGCCCAGGCCAGGGCGTAGCCGCTGATCCAGTGCAGTTCGGGCATATGGTCAAAGTTCATGCCCCAGACGCCCGCAAGGAAGGTAAGTGGCAGAAACACGGTGCTCACCGCTGCCAGGGTCCGCATCACTTCATTCATGCGCTGACTCTGCACGCTGGAATGAATGGTCAGGAGGTTGCTGAGGTTGTCACGGCCTGTGTCCATGCGTTTGGAGAGGCGGTTCATGCTGTCGCGCACATCGCGAAAACGCAGCAAGTCGCTGTCGGACACACTGGCGTGCCGTGCCATCAGGTTCAGGGCGTCCTGGGTGTCCAAGGCCAGCCGCCGAGCATGGTTCAGCCGCTGCTTGAGGTCAAATACTATCTGCACCAGATTGGCCGTCTCACGCCGCGTTGAGGTGTCGAACATCTGCTGTTCCAGGGCGTCAATCTGGTGTTCGAGTGCTCGCATAAAGACCGAGTAGCTCTCGGCGCCCAGATCTAGCAGTTCGAAGGTGACTTCGGCAGGAGTATCGACCGACTCGCGCCCGACGATTTCGCGTACGCGGTCCAAGTACGGCAGCGGCTCGGTCGCCAGGGTAAGCAGGCTGCCCGGATACAGAAAGATACTGATCCGCTCGGAGTCCTCACTCAGTTTGCCTGGATCTGCCAGGGTACGGAAGGTCATAAAGTCACCCTCCGGATATTTCTGGTAGTGGCTGGGGTGTCCTGACTCTAGGGCGTCTTCCAGCGCCAGCTCATTCATGGGATAGATCCGGTCCAGCAGGACGAGCTCGTCCCGGCTGGGGGCCGTGGCATGGAGCCAGAGACCTTCAGGACTTTGTCCTTTGGCCCAGCTGACCGGCTGCCCGGAAAAGTCGGTGGCCTCAATCACGTCAGCAGTGTAGAACGCCGCCCGAGTACAGGCGTCTGTGTGGGCACCGCTGCCAGCAACCAGCCAAAAAAAACCCGCTCACTCGGAGCGACTATCAGTGGCGGGCCGCCCCGCCTCTGCGGACGCCAATAAAAAACCCGCTCACTCGGAGCGGTTATGTTCAAAACTATAGCGCGGTATGCAGTATTCGTCAAGGGTATGCGCCGCTATGCTGAAAGCCATGATCTATACGTTGCAGACGACCTACGGCACAGTGCAGCCACTGGATTGGCTGTGCCTGGCCCCACACCCGGACGACGCCGAAATTGGCGCAGGCGGCACCCTGATTCGCGTCGGGGACGCTGGGCAGGCGGTAGGCGTGCTGGAGTTGTCGCGGGGGGAAATGGGCACCCTGGGTACACCTGAGGTGCGAATGGAGGAATGCGTGGCAGCAGCCGTGCACCTGGGCCTGAAGTGGCGCGGCACGCTGGGCCTGCCGGATGGCGACCTACGTGACGAGCCAGCACAGGCCAGAGCGCTGGCGGCTGCCCTGCGCCAGCTCAGGCCCCGCGTACTGGTGGTGCCGCACCCATCAGACCGTCATCCGGATCATTACGGTGCATACGCGCTGGCACGGCGGGCGCTGCACTTGGCGGGACTGCACCAGGCTCAGGTGGCCGGTGAGCCGCACCGGCCGGCACGGGTGCTGCTGTTTCAGGGCAACGCCGATATTCGGCCCCATGTGTTGGTAGATGTCGCGGCCAGCTTGCCGCGCTGGGAAGCCGCCATCCGAGCGCACAGGTCGCAATTCGGTGGCGAGGTGGTCAGCGAGACGGTCACGCCTGAGGTGGTAGACCGCCGCCGTGCCCGTCTGATGTACTGGGGCACTCTGGCACGGGTGCGCTATGCCGAAGCTTTCGGGGTAGAGGGAGAACTGCTGCTGGACCCGGAAGGGCTGTAAAACGCATAAGATCAGAAAGAAGGCTCAGGAATGATTTCCCTGAGCCTTCTGCTCGCTTCTTGCTGATGGGGTAACACTCAAAGACTTATTTTTCGACCAGATAAGCCCGCTGGATGCTGTCCGGCTCGCCGGGCATCCCAGGCTGGATGCGCTTGAGCCTGTCCAGCACGTCCAGTCCCTCGACCACGCGGCCAAAGACGGTGTGGCGGCCGTCCAGATGTGGGGTGGCCGTAAAGGTGATGAAGAACTGGCTGCCGTTGGTGCCAGGGCCGGCGTTGGCCATGCTCAGTACGCCGGGGCCGTCGTGGCGATGATCCGAGCCGAACTCGTCCTCAAAGCGGTAGCCGGGGCCACCCATGCCAGTGCCGGTGGGGTCGCCGGTCTGCGCCATAAACTGGTCAATGACGCGGTGGAACTTGATGCCGTCGTAAAAGTGGTTGCGTAGCAGGTACGCGAAGCTGTTGACGGTCATGGGTGCGTCGTCTTGGAACAGATCCAGCACGATGCGGCCCTGGCTGGTTTCAAACACGGCCATGTAGTCCTTGCCGGGTTCGGTGCCCTGGCCCAGTTCAGGAGCAGCCGAGAACTGGGTCTGGCGCTCGCTGCTCAGTTCGGGGGAAAGCTGATAGCCGTCAGGAATAAATTGATCCATGCTTCCATTGTGCCGGACGGGATGGGGGTATGTCGCAGGCTGATCCCCTAATCTAAATGGATGGACAAGCTGCCCGCTCCTCTCTTAGATCAGGTCGTTCAGTGGCGTAGATATCTGCACCAGCACCCCGAATTGAGCTTTCAGGAACACCAGACGGCGGCTTATCTCCGCGCCCAGTTGGAAGCCATGCCGGGGTTGGAAGTCAGCCAACTCACGCCTACCAGCGTTCTGGCCGTGCTGCGCGGCGCGGCGGGGCCAGGACGCACGGTCCTGCTGCGGGCCGACATAGACGCGCTGCCGATCACCGAGGACAATACCTTCGAATACCGCTCGCAGACAGACGGGATCATGCACGCCTGCGGCCACGACGGTCACGCGGCGATGCTGCTGGCGGCAGCGCACATGCTGAGTGAGGAGCGCAGCCGCCTCAGCGGCGAAATACGTTTCATCTTCCAGCACGCTGAGGAACAGCCACCCGGTGGAGCCGAGGAACTGGTCTTCCAGACCCCACTGATGGACGGGGTAGACCTGGCGCTGGGTCTGCACCTGCTGAGCATGTATCCGGCAGGCACGGTGCTGGTGCGAGCAGGCGAATTTATGGCGTCGCCGGATTCATTTCAGCTGACCATTCGCGGTAAGGGTGGTCACGGCGGCATGCCGGAGCTGACGGTTGACCCGATTGCCGTGGCGGCGCAGGTGGTCACCAACTTGCAGCACGTGGTCAGCCGCAACGTCTCGCCTTTTGATCCACTGGTGGTGTCGGTCACGCAGTTCCACGCCGGGACTGCCGACAACGTCATCCCCGAAACGGCGCGGCTGGCGGCCACCGTGCGGGTCTTCAGCCCTGAACTGCGTGAGCAGGCTCCGCAGCTGCTGGAACGCATCATTGCCGGAATCTGCGCCGCACACGGGGCCGAGTACGACTTTGAATACCTGTACGCCTACCGCCCGGTGGTGAACACGGACTGGGTGGCCGACGAGCTGACAGCCCTGGCCCGTGAGGTGGTGGGGCCAGAGCGGGTGCAGACGCCTGAGCGCTGGGCAGCAGGCGAGGATTTCAGCGCCTATTTGCAGAAGGCTCCAGGGTGTTATTTCGCGATCGGGAGCGGGTCACCGGAAACGGACAGCGAGTGGCCGCATCACCACCCCCGCTTTACGCTGGACGAGTCGGCCCTGGAAACCGGCGTGCTGATGCTGACGGCAGCGGCGCGGCACTTCACGCAGCCTGCGGCAGATGACCCTGAATAACGGTCACTGCTACCGTGAGCGCGTAGGCACTCAGGGCGCGGGCCTGAGCGTGCTGGACTACTACACCCGCTTTTATGCCCATTCGGATCAGGCCACCTGGGCAGCCCGGCTGGCGGGTGGTGAGGTGACGCTGAACGGTCAAGCGGCACATGGCGCTGAGCAGTTGCAGGCCGGAGACGCCCTGGCTTGGCAGCGCCCGCCCTGGCAGGAGGAGGCCGTGCCGCTGCACTACGACGTGCTGTTTCAGGATGCGGCGCTGCTGGCCGTTCATAAGCCACCTGGGCTACCCACACTGCCAGCCGGAGGGTTTCTGGACCATACGCTGCTGACCCTGCTACGCCGTGACCATCCCACAGCCACGCCGCTGCACCGTTTGGGGCGTGGCACATCGGGGGTGGTGCTGTGTGGCCTCACGCGCCCTGTGACCGCGCAGCTGTCAGCCGACTGGCGCAGCGGACGCATTCACAAGCGTTACCGGGCGCTGAGCGCTGGCGTGGCCCCGCAGGACCGCTACGATCTCCGCACGCCGGTTGGCCCTGTGGCGCATCCCAAACTGGGTCAGGTGTACGCCGCTGCTCCAGACGGCAAACCTTCGCGCAGCCGCGCACGGGTACTGGAACGCCGCGCAGAGAGCACGCTCTTTGAGGTGGATATTGATACTGGGCGGCCCCACCAGATCCGGATTCATCTGGCGGCGGCAGGATTTCCGCTGCTGGACGATCCTCTCTATCTGCCAGGCGGCGCAGCCCGTCCAGAGGCCGTCCCTTCTGACCTGGGCTACCTGCTGCACGCCGAACGGCTCTCGCTCACCCATCCTCTGACTGGGGAGGACTGGTCGGTGTCGGCCCCGGTTCCGGCGGCACTGGATGTGGGACAATAAAAAAGCCCCTCCTGTGCAGAGGGGAAGCGCCGCTCACTTCCGCTAGTTTGTCCGGCTGAGGCGGGCCAGCAGTTCTTCGCGGCGCAGGTGCATTTCGAAGGCGGAATCCTCAATAAAATCGCCCGCGCCCCAGTCCTCACGGCGCTCGACTTCCACCACGTTCACGGCGATATCACCGCGTTCGGCTGCTTGTGGGTCGCTGGCCGGGCGGATGTCCAGCAGCAGGCGGCCCGCTCCAGCAGAGCGCAGCTCTTCCCAGAGGGTGCTGAGGTCGCCGGGCTGCATCCGTGCAAACTCTGTGCCGGGTTCATCGCGCACTTGCAGCACGGTGTGCAGCCGCTCCAGGGCCAGAGCAGCCAGCAGCTGGGCCTCGGTGTGACCGTGGCCGTAGCCTTCCAGTTGCTGGGCGATAGACTCGGCCAGTACCTGTTGCAAACGCTCCATCACCCGCCCCTCTCCCGCCATAGCTCCGTATTCCATAGGTGTAATTATGTCATTTACAGAACAAGACAACCTAACCTGGCACCCATTTCCCTTTCCGCTCGAAAGTGACGCGGGGCAATGCGAGTGGCGGGGTGGTCTGGTGGGCTGCGGTCCGCAGACGGCGGCGGTACTGCTGCGCTTCTGGTCGGCCCGGCTGGGGCTGGACGTCCCAGAGCGGGACGCCCTGGCTGTCGCTCTGGCGCCGCAACTGGGAGCCTGGCGCGTACCACTGTCCGGCGGGGCGCGGGCGGTGCAGCCCTGGACCTGGCTGCTGGGGCTGAACCAGGCGCTGATGGCTGAGGAGATGCCGCTGCGGGCGCGGGGCTACTGGGGCTACCGCCTGGGCCATGGCCTGGAGCGGCGACTGGACCACAACTGGACGCAGGCTTGGCCCACCGTAGGTTTCGAGTTCAGCCTGCGCACCCAGCATTACGGTGTACTGGACAGCTATGCAGCGACATCCACCGGGTTGCAGGGCCACTTGGTCGCGCCGCTTTCAGACAGCAAAACTACGTTACAGCTGGAGCCGCGACTGGGAGTGGGTGGGGCATTCTGGCTAGAACCCATCTGACCACTCACTGGACTGTTCATCATCTAAGGACGGATGATGGCAGGAATTGAGCAACGAAGGTTACAATATTTCTCGCGCATGTTCTTTTTTTCACAAGCACAATTTATTCCCCTTGCTGACCATGTCCCAGCCTGATCTGGTGGTGGTTGGGGCTGGCGTGGCTGGTCTGTACGCGGCGCTGGAAGGCCGACGCCTCGGACTACAGGTCACGCTGATCTGTGCTGGCGAGTTGCCAGGGGGCAGCACCCGCTGGGCGCAGGGTGGAGTGGCCGCCCCGCTGGCTGGCTGGGATGAGGACGCCCACGCCGCCGATACCCTCGCAGCTGGACGCGGCCTGTGTGACGCAGCCGCCGTAGAGACGTTCGTGGGGGAAGCTCACAGCCATATCCAGCGCTTGCATGATCTGGGCGTGCCCTTTGCGCCAGACCGGGTGCGCGAGGGCGGGCACAGTCGCAGCCGCATCTGGCACGCCTATGGGGACGCGACGGGCCGTGCCGTCAGCGAGACTCTGGCGGCGCGGGTCCGCGAGGCCGGAGTGACGGTGCTGGAACACACCCAGGTAGACCAGTTGCTGCTGGATGGGGGTCGGGTGGTGGGTGTAGGTGTCGGTGAGACTCGGCTGCTGACCCATGCCGTGCTGCTGGCCACCGGCGGTTATGGGCGGCTCTATCCGGTTGGAACAGCCCCAGCAGGCACCACTGGGCAGGGACTGGTCTTGGCTGCCCTGGCTGGCGCGGTGCTGCGCGACCTGGAATTCGTGCAGTTTCACCCGACCGCGGTGCTGCATGACGGCGCGGCGCTGCTGGTCTCTGAGGCGGTCCGTGGGGCGGGTGGGGTGCTGCGAAATGGCCTGGGCGAACGCTTCATGCCCGCGCTGGACCCCCAGGCCGAGCTGGCTCCCCGTGACGTGGTGGCCCGCGCTATTGCGGCCCAGCGGCGAGCCACCGGCCAGGTCACGCTGGACATCTCTCACCTGGGCGCCGCAGAGGTGCGGCGGCGCTTTCCCAACATCACGGCGCGGCTGGCACAGGTGGGCCTGGAGTTCAGCGCGGGCCCCGTGGAAGTGCAACCCGCCGCTCACTACAGCGTGGGCGGTGTCCGAACCGATCTGTGGGGCCGCAGTAGTGTTCCGGGTCTGCTGGTCGCGGGTGAAGCCGCCTCGGTGGGTCTGCACGGAGCCAACCGCCTGGCCAGCAACAGCCTGTCCGAAGGGCTGGTCTTCGGGGCGCGGGCCGCGCAGGCGGCAGCGGAGTTGGCCCCGGCCCGTGCCAGTGGCAAGCCAGAAGCGACGCCAGCCTTATCGCTGCCTGCAGGAGTGTCGTGGGCCGCCGTGCAGCCAGTTTTTGCGGCGGCGGCTGGGCTGGAACGTTGCGGCCCGGAGTTGCAGGCGGCGCTGGACATCTGGCCGGAGGTTTACTTGCATACGTCAGACAAAGCAACCACGCCTGATGCCGCCAACGTGCTGCTGGCTGCTGCCGTGTTGCAAGCGGCTCTGGCACGCCAGGAAACCCGTGGCACCCATGCCCGCTCAGACTTTGAGCAGGCAGCCCCACAAGCCTGTCATGCCGATCTGAGGCTGTGCCCGGCACCACCTGGCGGGCCAGCGGTCTGGGAGCAGCGGACGGTTCCTGTATCTTCGACCGACCTTGATCTGCAACCACAGCCAAACTCTTTTTTTGCCCTTAACAAGTGATTTCTTTCACCAACGTACCTGCCCTTTTTCTGGAGTTCCCTATGACTTTTTCCTTTCCTGCCCTGGATGACCGCCTCCGCCTGGCCCTGGCCGAAGACTTGGGGCGCGGCGACGCCACCACCCTCGCCACCATTGCGCCCAGCGCCCAGGGCCGCGCCGAATTGCTGCTCAAGAGCCCTGGTGTGATCAGTGGTCACGTTGCTGCCGAGCGGGTCTGGACGCTGCTCAGCCCAGAGATGGGGGTACGCTGGCTGGCCCCCGAAGGCCAGTGGCTGGAGGCTGGCGCACGGCTGGGTGAGATCCGCGGCCCGCTGCATGCGCTGCTGGCCGGAGAGCGACTGGCCCTGAACCTGCTGCAACGCTTGAGCGGCGTGGCCAGCGTGACCCACGCCCATGTGCAGGCCCTGGCCGGTAGCGGTGTCCGTCTGCTCGACACCCGCAAGACCAATCCGCTGTGGCGCGACCTGGACAAACAGGCCGTGCGACATGGCGGCGGCACCAACCACCGCAGCGGGCTGGACGACGGCATCCTGATCAAGGACAACCATGTGGCGGCGGTGGGCGGCGTGGCCGAGGCGGTGCGCCGCGCCCGCGAAAGCCACTACCTGCTTAAGGTCGAGTGTGAAGTGACCACCCCCGCCGAGCTGCGCGAGGCACTGACCGCCGGAGCCGACCGTATCTTGCTGGACAACATGACGCTGGAAGGGCTGCGCGAATGCGTGTTGATACGCGGTGAATTGGCCCCGCACGTCACGCTGGAAGCCAGCGGCAACATGACCCTGGAACGGCTGCCTGAAGTGGCCGCGACCGGGGTGGACTTTATCTCCAGCGGGGCGCTGACCCACTCGGCTCCCGCACTGGACATCAGCCTGAATATCATCAGCCGCCCGGAGGACCTCGTATGACCGACCAACCTTACCGCCCCCAGGTGCCTGCGCCGCAGGTTGAGCAACTGATTCAGCTGCGCCCGCTGCTGGACGAGGAGTTCGTGCTGTCCGAAATAGACCGCCTGCGCCGTGAGCGCCGCGCCGTGATTCTGGCGCACAACTATCAGCGCCCGGAGGTGCAGCGCACCGCGGACTTCGTGGGCGATAGCCTGGGCCTGGCCCGTCAGGCCGCCCGCACCGACGCCGAGGTCATTGTGTTTGCAGGCGTGCATTTCATGGCCGAAACCGCCGCCGTGCTGAACCCCGACAAGGTGGTCTTGCTGCCCGACTTCCGCGCTGGATGTTCGCTGGCCGACACCATCACGGCTCAGGGCGTGCGCGACTGGAAAGCCCAGCATCCTGATGGCCTGGTGGCGGTGTACGTGAATACCACCGCCGACGTCAAAGCCGAGGCCGACTACTGCGTCACCAGCGGCAACGCCGTGCAGATCATCGAATCCCTGCCGAAAGATGTTCCGATTCTGTTTGCCCCGGACCGCTTTCTGGCGGCGCATGTGGCCCGTCAGACTGGGCGCGAGCTGCACATCTGGGAGGGGGCCTGTCATGTCCATGAGGCGATTCGCCCGGACGATGTACGGGCACAGCAGGCTGAACATCCCGGTGCGGAGTTGCTGGTCCACCCCGAGTGCGGTTGCTCTACAGGCGTGCTGGCACACCACCCCGATTTGCAGCTATACTCCACCGAGGGCATGGTTCACCGCGCCCAGGCCAGTAACGCCGACACCTTCATCGTGGTGACCGAGCTGGGGATGGTCACGCGGCTCGAAAAGGAAGTGCCCGGCAAGACCTTCGTGCCGGTGGCCCGCACCGCCTGCTGCGAGTACATGAAGATGATCACTCTAGAAAACATCTACGAGAGTCTGCGTGACCTCAGCGGTCAGGTAAGCGTGTCGGAAGACATCCGCGAGCGGGCCCTACGCCCCATCGAGCGGATGCTGGCGGTAGGCTAAGCCTTCACCCTTCCCAGGTCAGCACCGCCCGCACCGCGCGGTGGTCGCTGCCTCCGGCGTCCAGCACCTCGGCACGTACAGGCCGCAGCCCCCGCGAGAAGATGTGGTCGATCCGCAGGGCGGGCGACGCACTGGGAAAAGTCCAGCCCAGCCCCCCTCCAGCTTCGGCCCAGGCTCCGCTGAACATTCGCTGCAGGTCGCGGTACATCACCCCCCGTGGCGGCGTGTTGAAATCACCCGCCACGATCACCCGCTCCAGTCCCGCCGTTTCGCGCCGCAGGATGTCCAGTTGGGCCTCACGGCGGCTCTGGGTGGGTCCGACCTGGCCTTGCAGCACCCGGCTGACCAGCACCGTGGAGAAATGTACGTTGATCACCGTCAGCTTGCCCTGCGGGGTGTTTAACGTGGTGACCAGAAAAATGCGGGTGGTTTCCGGCAAGGTCACGGCCCGTGTGCCGACCACCGGAAAGCGGCTGAGGGTCAGCAGTTCGCGGCTCTCGGCGGCCTGGGCGTGCTCGTATTCGGGCAGCAGGGCCAGCAACTCGCGGGTCAGGTCTACGTCTACCCCTTCAGTTTCCTGTAGGGTCACGATGTCGGCGTCGGCGGCACGGATTTCGGCGGCCAGACGCTCCGGGCGACCCTGGGTGGCTCCGGCCAGGTTGTAGGTCAGCAGAGTGATCGCGTCTGTGGGGTTGGCCTGCGGTGTATTCCACACCAGCCCGGCATACAGCGGCCACAGCGCCAGCGTGAGCAGGGCGGGCAGCAGGGCGCGGCGGCTGACGCGCGCATGCCAGAGTGCCAGTACCAGTATCAGCAGGGTAGGCAGCAACAGCAGCACTGGCGGGGCATAGGCCAACAGCAGGGTGGGGACCGTGCGCTCGCCCAGCCGTTCACCCAGGCCCCAGACCCCCAGGAAAAAGGCCAACCAGGCCCAGGCCAGTCCTGGGATCATCACTGCTGGCTGGCTTTTTGTGCATCCAGCATATTCAGGTACATCAGGTACTGTGGTGCGCCGCCCAGCATGTTCTGGCCACCGTCTACCGGCAGAATCACCCCAGTGACGTAGCTGGCCGCGTCCGAGACCAGCCACAGCGCGGCGTTGGCAATGTCCTGCGGCACCCCGAAACGCCCCAGCGGCACCATGCGCATAAACTGCTGCCGGGTGCGCTCGTTGGGGGCTAGACGGGCCATGCCCTCGGTACCGTCAATCGGGCCGGGAATGATGGCGTTGACCCGAACACCTTTGACACCCCACTCGGCGGCCAGGGTCTCGGTCAGGCGGTCCACGCCCGCTTTGGCGGCCACCACATGCGCCTGCATGGGCACGGGCATACCATAAGCGCTGATGCTCAGGACACTGGCACCGGGCATCCGCAGGTGCGGCGCGGCGGCCTTGATCGAATTAAAGGTGCCCAGAAGATCAATGTCCACCACACTCTTAAATCCATTGGCGCTGATGCCGTCGACCGGGGCCGGGAAATTGCCCGCCGCGCCGCACAGCAGAATGTCCAGCGGTCCAAACTGGCTGGCGGCCTGCTCTACAGCTTGTCCTAGTGCGTCCACATCACGCACGTCAGCCGTCACAGCCAGCGCCTCGCCGCCCAGATCCCGTACCGTCTGGGCCGCCGCTTCGGCCTTCTCGGCGTTGCGCCCCAGCAGTGTGACCCGTGCGCCGTGGGCTGCGAAACTCTGCGCCACCCCTAGGCCGATACCGGAGGTGCCACCGGTGATCAGGGCGTGCTTGCCTGCCAGCAGGTCGGGGCGGAAGGTGGACGTAGGATTGCCAGGTTGAGTCATGGCTCAGTTTAGGGGGAAATGATGGGAGGTTAGCCCTGATCTTTTCGCAGCGCGGCCGCATTGAACTCTCCAGCCTGGCGGAGTCCCTCTTCCAACGGCCGCGCATCCCGCAGGACCTGCTTGGTCCCAGCCAGCGCCTGTGGGTTTAGGTCTGCCAGCTGCCCGGCCAGGACATCCACGCTGGCCCACAGCGTTTCCGGCGTGTCCAGCACGCCTGTCACCAGCCCCCAGCGCTCGGCGGTCTGGGCATCTATCGGCGCCCCGGTGAGGGCCAGGTGGGCGGTGCGTCCGCGCCCGATCAGCCCCGGCAGGCGCTGCAGTCCGCCCAGGTCGGCCACCAGGCCCAGCCGCACTTCGGGCAACGAAAACTGGGCCTCGGCGCTGCACAGCCGCAGGTCACAGGCCGCCGCCAGTTCCAGCCCCGCGCCGATGCAGTGCCCGTGAATGGCGGCGATGGTGGGAATGTCCAATTCTGCCAGGGACGTAAAGGCTTCCTGCATGGGCCGCACCAGGCCCCAGAAGTCGCCCGTCTGCGCGATGACCGGCAGGGTGGCCGGCACATCCAGCCCCGCGCTGAACAGCTCCTGCCCCCGCACAATCAGTACGCGGGCCTCTCCTAGACCGTCCAATGCCTCTGTGAACTCCGGCCAAAAGGCGGGCGGCATCGAGCTTTTTTTGGCGCTGAGGGTCAGGGTGGCGGTGTCTCCGGTACGGGTGAGGGTCGCAGTCGTCATGCTGCCAGTGTAGGCGGGCAGAACGGGGTGTACGCTTGAGCAGTGAAGCTTTTGCTGATCCGTCATGGGCATTCGGTCAACAACGGACTTGAGGGCTCAGCCGACTACGCCGCCCTGCGTCAGCCGGACCCTCCCCTGACAGACTTGGGCCAGCAGCAGATGAAACGAACGGCCCTGGCCCTGGCCAGCGGCCACCTGGGCGAACCAGTTATTCGCCTTTACACCAGCCTGATGACGAGGGGAATTCAGTCGGCTGCACCTCTCGCCGCTGCTCTGAACCTGCCCGTTCAGGGGCTGACGCTGGCCTACGAATGTGGCGGCCTGAACACCGGCCCAGCGGGTCATTTTCAGCCGGTTGCTGGCCCAGATGTGTCGATTCTGCGGGGAATTTGCCCTGCCTTACAGTGGCCGGATGATCTGCTGGATCAACCCTGGGAAGGCGGCTGTGAACCCTGGGAAGCTGCGACTTTTGCTCAGCGTGCAGCGCAGGTGGCCCAGACGCTCAGGGCGCAAGCGGAGGCTCCCGGCCTGGTCTGCCTCATCACCCACCATGACTTTGCCCAGTTCCTGATGGCAGAGTTGCTGGGGTTACCGCAGCTGGACCTGGAAAGCCTCGTCTTCAGGCTGAATCATGCCTCGCTGAGTCTGCTGGAGACCGGTCCGGGCCGCACCACGCTGCACTGGCTCAACCGCACGGATCACCTGCTCACCGGGCAGCAGAGTCACTGACCTGCTGCCTCCCCACCCAGGCCACCCGCCAGACCCGGCCTTCACCGTCGTCGGTAACCAGCAACGCACCATCCTGCGCCACAGCGGCGTCTACCGGGCGGCCCTTCACGGTGTTGCCCTGGACGAAGCCTGTCAGGAAATCCTGCACCTCGCCGCTGGCGGGGTCAATGCTCACGACCTTGTAACCGCTCTTCTGGCTGCGGTTCCAACTGCCGTGTAGCCCGGCGAACATCTGGCCCTGGTAGGCCTCGGGGAAGGCCTGGGCGGTGTAAAAGGCCATGCCCAGCGGAGCCGAGTGGGCGGTGGTCAGGGCAAAGGCCGGGGTGGCGTCCTCACAGACGCTGGGGTCGGCCTGCCCAAAGTCCTTGTCCCAGACCTGCGGTTGGCCTGCCGTAACCGTATAGCAGTAGGGCCAGCCGTAAAAACCACCGTCCGAGAGTTGGTAGAAGCCTTCGGGCGGCAGGTCGTCGCCCAGCATGTCGCGTCCGTTGTTGGTGGCCCATAGCGCACCGTCAAACCATTCCAGGCCCACGGCGTTGCGCAGGCCGGTGGCGTAGGGGCGTCCATTTTTCCCGTCCGCGTCATACACCCAGACGGCGGCGCGGCGTTCGTCGGTTTCCTCGCACACGTTGCAGGTACTGCCGGTCGCCACAAACAATTGCCCTTCGGGGCTGAATTCAATGGTGCGGGTGGAGTGTCCGCCGCGTGGCGGCAGATCCACGAGTTTTTCTGGGGCACCCTGCGCCTTGGTCTGGCCACTCTGATAGGGGAAGCGCACCACGCTGCCCGTGTTGGCGACGTACAGGTAGCCGTCATGGAAAGCCAGCCCGTGTGGCTGGTCCAGGCCCTTGGCGAAGGTGAGTGTTTCGTCGGCCACCCCATCGGCGTTTCTATCTGGCAGCACGTAGACGGCTCCAGCGTTGGGGTCGCTCAGGAAGATGTCGCCATTTTCGGCCACCGCCATCAGTCGGGGCTTGTCGAAGCCCTCTGCGTACAGCGTGACCCGGAAGCCCTCGGGCGCGGTGGGGGAGAAGCCGCGTGGTGGCGGTGGCAAAGCTGGGGTGGCTGCCGCCGGGCTAGCGTTGGTCGCGCCGCCTACCGTGGTTGTTTTCTGGCTGGCGTCACCAGCAGTATGGGTTACTGGCTGCGAGGTCTGGGCTGGCGAAGCCGTTTCGGCCTCGGTGCCCACCTGGTCTGCTGACATGGTGCAGGCGCTCAGCAGCAGCGCGCAGGTCATGATCAGGAGTTTCATGCTCCATTCTGCCCAGTGGTCAGCCCATAACCGGAGAGAATCGGGTGAAGCAGCGTTTAGGCTCAGTCGGCGGCTTGTGGGGTCAGCTTGGCTTCCTCAACGTCATAGAGAACCCGCGAATCGTTGAAGGTAATCAGGCGTTTTTGCAGTCTGTTGCCGGTACGTCGGTCAATTTGCGACTGATAGAGCTTATTGGTCCGGTACACCTGCTCACCTTTGCGGTAAAAGCGGTGGTCTTCCTCAGTGACTTTGTAGGTGTGCTGCGGCTCCCGGCCCACCCTCAACTCTCCGTGCAGTGACGTTTCATCCACCCATACGCTCAGATAAAAGGTGTCGGCCGTGGTGTTGGTGATTTGCAGATCCACGTAGTTGTAAAAGACACTGGCACCGCTTCCGAAGGGCAGCACCCGGCCAGAATCGGGAAACAGATCCAGGCTGTGGTGGTGGTGTTCGGTGACGGTCAGCGGGGAATGTAAGACCATCCAGTACAGCAGGTTCGCCATCTGACAGAGGCCGCCCCCCTGGCCCTCAATGGGCCGACCGTTGGAAATCAGCATCCCGGTGGTGAAGCCCCGCTTGGACGAGGGGCGGCCCACCTGGCCCCAGTAGCTGAGGACTTGGCCGGGGGCGATACTCAGACCGTTCAGTTCTTCAGCGGCGCGGCGCAGATTCTGCACCTTGAGTTCCTGCAGCCGTGGGTCGGCGTCGCCCAGGCGGCGGCGCAAAACACTGTGATGTTTGTGCACACAAAACGGAAAAAGTGCTGCAGGGGCGCGGTGCAATTGGTATTCCGGACGCCGCACCTGCAGTGACTTGAGGGCAATACGCCCCTCCACGACGATGGGGGCGAGAAACGGGAAACGGCTGGTGAGGGCCTGACGTGACATTCCCTTAAGGTAAATAAGATTTTTCTGATTTCAATCAGATTTGCTTTTTGGCGGTTAGCCCCTTCACCGCCCTAGGCTTGATCAGCCCTGTAACATCACGGCCTGAGCCTCGAAGACGCGGCTGGGACGTGCCAGTTCGTCCTGTGCGGCCACCAGCTGAATCTCGCGGGTGCCAGCCTGATGCGTGCGTTCCAGCAGTGCATACAGGGCGCTCATGCTGAGGCTCAGGGCCTGGTCGGCCTGCCCGGTACGCAGATATTGCCCATAGAACAGCGCCGTAATTGCGTCTCCGGTGCCGTTGCGGGGTGGGTCCAGCGGCAGCAGCGGCGTTCGGCAGACCCAGGTCCCTTCATCAGCCATGACCAAGGTTTCGATGGTGCCTTCCGGAGCGTCCTCGCGGGTCAGGCTGGTCACCACCACGATGCGTGGTCCGCCAGGGCGCAGACGTTCGCGCAGCGCAGTAGCCGCCTCCAGAGCATCGTTCAGCGTGCTGATTTTGCAGTCCGTCAATAGCTCCAACTCGAAGTGATTGGGCACCACGATGTCGGCTGCCGGAATGGCCCGCTCGGCAATGACAGGCGGCAGTTCGGGGTTCACGAACACCCCGCGCCCGAAGTCTCCCATCACTGGATCACAGCAATACAGCGCCTCCGGGTTGGCCGCGCGCACCCGCTCGACCGCACTGATGACCGCTTCCACCGTACCCACCGAGCCCATATAACCGCTCAGTACGCCGTCGCAGTTTGGCAAAGCACCGCGTGCCTCAATGCCATGAATTAACGCCGCGATGTCTTCGGGAGGGAACACCTGACCGGTCCAGGCACCGTAGCCGGTGTGATTGGAGAACTGCACCGTCTGAATGGCCCAGACTTCGAAGCCCAAGCGCTGCAATGGAAACATGGCGGCGGCGTTGCCGACATGCCCGTAAGCCACCCAGGACTGGATAGACAGAATGTTGTGCGGCAGTTGTTCGCGCTGTTGCAGGGTCAGATGGGTGCCCTCGCTGGCCGGGGTTGAGATGGTCATGCTGCCCAGCATAAGCGAGTTGCGGGTATTGCTACCTACTGTGTCTGGAGCAGCGGATAAGGGTTGACCGCTCCCTGTGGCGTGTAGATACCGTAATGCAGGTGTGGTGGCGTGCCCTGGGCATTACCGCTGTCCCCCACATAGCCCACGGTGTCTCCCTGCTCTACCCAGTCGCCTTCTGCCAGCTCTGGGTAGCGTTCCAGGTGAGCGTAGTAGTGGCGCTGTCCGGCAGGCCCCAGAATCATCACTGTGCGGCCACCCAAGTTGTTTTCGCCTACATTCAGCACCACGCCCGGCCCGGTGGACCGAATCGGCGTGTCCCGGTCCGCGAAAATGTCGATGCCTTCGTGGCTGCGTCCATTGCTGCGGGCCGCACCCCAGGTATCGGTCAGCGCCGCGCCGGGGAGCGGATTGGGCAGGCTTCCCTCGGTGGGAACCGGCATTCGCAGCAGTTCCATGTATTTTCGGCTCTGCTGGATGTGGGGCCAGAACAGGATGGTCAGGCCACCCAGCATCAGTAACATGATCAGCAGGGGCAAGAGGGCACGGAGGAGGCGTGGCACGCTGGCAGTATGACCCAGTGCGGTTAAGCAGCAGTAATGTCCCGCGCCCAGGTCAGCACTTCGCCGTCCGAAGGATCATGGCGGCGACCTGTGAGCAGGAAGCCGTTCTTTTCCAGAACCCGGATGCTGCCCAGATTATCGGGCCGGGTTTCGGCCAGAACCATGCTCACATCGGGCCAGCCGCGCAGTTCATCCAACAGCGCCGCGACTGCTTCAGTGGCGTAGCCCTGGCCCCAGTTTTCTGGGCGCAGTCCATAGCCGATTTCCACGCCGCCGCCCACCGGGGTATGCTTGGTTCCCAGCAGGCCAGCAGCATGACCAGTGACCCGCTCCACCACAACATATGAACCGCGCACCGCTTCATCTTCTGCGGTATTCATCAGATGAATGGGAAAGACGATTTCGGCCTCTCCGGCCCAGCCCTGCGGAAAATAAATCTCCCCTGACACGAACTCGCCCGCTCCGATGGTCTGGAGCATCACGTCACGGGTCAGGGGCAGCAGCAGCAGGCGCGGCGTCTGGATCATCGAAGGTAATGTTAGGCCGCCGCTCCATCACCCATCAACCGGTGCAGCGCTTAGTCTTCGCTGTACGACTTCTCAATCGGCATGCCGACGGCATTGCCCCACTCGGTCCAGCTGCCGTCGTAGTTGCGGACCTTGGGGTAACCCAGCAGTTCGCGCAGCACGAACCAGCTGTGGCTGGAGCGCTCGGCGATGCGGCAATAGGCGATGATGTCCTTGTCACCGGTCACGCCTTCAGCGTCATACAGCGCCTTCAGTTCGTCGGCGCTCTTGAAGGTGCCGTCTTCATTGGTTGCCTTGGCCCAGGGGATGTTGCGCGCACCGGGAATATGACCGCCGCGCAGCACGCCTTCTTGAGGGTAGTTGGGCATGTGGGTCACTTTGCCGCTGAACTCGTCGGGACTGCGAACATCCACCATCGCGCCCTGGCCGCTCTGCACCGCTTCCAGATGGGCCTTGACTTCATCGCGGTAGGCCCGCAGCGACTCGTCACGGGTCAGCGCCGGGTAACTGGTCGGCGCGTACTCCGGTACGTCGGTGGTCATTTCGCGGCCCTCGGCGGCCCACTTCTGGCGACCTCCGTTCATCAGCTTGAGGCCCTGAACGCCGCTGTAGGTCAGGAACCAGTAGGCGTAGGCGGCCCACCAGTTGCTCTTGTCGCCGTACAGGATGACCGTGTCGCCTTCCTTGATGCCCAGGCGTCCCAGCAATTCGCTGACCTGATCGGCGGTGATGAAATCACGCTCTACCTCGTGCCACAAGTCGCGCTGCCAGTCCAGCTTGACCGCGCCGGGAATGTGTCCCACGTCGTACAGCAAGATGTCTTCGTCTACTTCAATCAGGCGCACGCCCGCGTCGCCGAGATGCTCCGCCACCCAATCGGTGCTGACCAATACGTCTTTGGCATAGTTCATGTCCTACCTCCTGTGTTCCAGCATAGCTGAGTCCTTACGGATGTAAGAAAGAGTGCGGCACCTCACCTGGTCTATCCAACACCCTGCTGACCCCTGAGGGCAGCTCCTGATGACAAGTATGGACAGATTTTGGACCGGTGTCTCTGCGCTACAGTGACAGCATGACCGAGCCGACGCCCGTTATGCCCGAAAAGCTCCAGGGCATTGTCACCATGTTCAAGTCCATGCCCAAGGCCATGCGGCTGCAGGCTTTGCTGGACTATTCCAAGAAACTGCCAGAGCCACCGCAGCAGTACCTGGACCACCCTGAGTTCATGAAGCCGGTGCCGGAATGCACCAGTCCCTTTTTTCTGGTCACTGAGCGCGACGGAGACGCCGTGAAGATGCACTTCAAGGTGCCGCCCGAAGCACCGACAGTACGTGGATATGCGGGCATCCTCAAAGAAGCGCTGGACGGCGAAAGCGCCGAGACGATTCGCAACGTCCCGGACCAATTTTATATGGATATGGGCCTGAGTGAGTTGATCACGCCAATGCGGATGCGCGGGATGGGCGCCATCCTGATGCGCCTCAAGAGCGAGCTGAACGAGGCTGGGCCACAGGGCTAAGGGCTGAACATCTCGGCCATGCGGGGCCGTGATCCAGCAACCAAGCGTCAAACTGGGTATACAGCTGACCAAGCCGCTCAGTATTCGGCCCTAGCAGGTCCATTCCCCGGCTGTCGTAAGGGCAGGCGAGAATACCGAGGTCGGGCACAGCCAGGATCAGGCGGGCGCGGAGGCCAGGGGAGATGCTCAGGTCTGCTGCAAAAATGCCCCAGAGCAGCTCCGGAAGTTAGGCGGCAGGCAAGCTGAAAGCGAAATGATTCTTCGGCCAATCGTTGCCTTCAATGTGCTGCATCCAGTGTTCGGGCGCGGCAGGTAGCACACCAAGTTTATGCAGCGCAGCTTCCGCCTTTTGCCAGAGCCAGAGCTTGATCGGCTGATATAAGGTGAGCAGGCTGCTGGTCAGTCCAGACTTCCAGCACCACGGTCAGTTCCTCGGTGCTCGCAAAGGCGACATGCAGTACAGCGCGGGCACGGTCCATGGCTTGCAGGAATTGGGCGATACGTGTCTCCCCACCCTCCAGCTCAAAGCGCAGGGCGGGAGAGTGCCGATAGAAGAGGGCCTCAGCAAGTGCAGATGGTCCGAACACCTCATGTACGCGGTCCAGCAAGCTTGTCCCAGCAACTATGCTGCCATCAGCCACTGTGCGCTTCCAACAGCTTTTTGAGGGCTACACCCCGGTGGCTGATGGCGCGTTTTTCCTCCACACTCATTTCGGCCAGGGTCCGGTCTTCGCCTTCTGGCACGAAGAGGGGGTCATAGCCAAATCCGCCCTGACCGCGGGGGCCTTCCAGCAAGTTGCCCGCCACTTCGCCTTCATAACATTCAATGTCACCGTCAGGGTAGGCCAGGATCACCACGCTGCGGAACCGGGCACGGCGGTTGCCCTGGCCGCGCAGCTTGTCCAGCAGGTGAGCGTTGCGTTCGTTATCGGTGTCCAGATTGCCGAAGCGGGCACTGTACACGCCGGGCTGGCCGTCCAGGGCATCCACTTCTAGGCCAGAGTCATCAGCCAGGGCCGGGAGGCTCAACCGTGTGGCGATGGTGCAAGCTTTCAGAGAGGCATTTTCCTCGTAGCTGCTGCCTGTTTCCTCAGGCATGTCTATCCCGGCAGGCAGACTTTCAAGTTGCCAGCCCAGCCCACTCAGCGCCTCAGCAATTTCGCGGACCTTGCCTGGATTGCTGGTGGCCACCACCACCCGCTTGACGTGGTGCTCGTCGTCATGGGGCAGATAAGTTTCCTGTGTCATGGTGACAGTTTAGACTGCCGGGCTGCGCTGCAGCAGACCCAAATGGGGGACAAGCGGCGAGCGCTGACTTTTGAGAGCGCCACTGTGCCGTCACAAACGACCCTGCCTGCATAGAGAAGACGCCTTTCTAGCGACAAGACTTCAGTACTGTGCTGCTATGGCCTGGACCCACTCATCCTGTGCCGCTCGCAGCTCCAGGATGGGGCTGTCTTCGGGGCCATTCATCAGCACGGCAAAAGCCAGTGGGTGTCCGCTCTGTCCCACCACATATCCAGAGAGGGCACTTACCCCTGGCAGGGTGCCAGTTTTGGCCCGCACATCCAGCCCGCTGCCGCGCAGCCGTGCAAAGAGGGTGCCCCCCCGGCTGTATTTGTCTTCACCTTCTCCAGCGTGGGCCAGGGCCTCAGCATAGGGATTATCACCTTGCAAAAACACCTGTAGAGGATCAGCGTATGTCTGACCCGTTCCACCCGTCCGGTACATCACGTCTAGCAGGTCCACCAGGGCGCGGGCCGTCAGGCGGGTGTCACGGCTCAGGCCACTGCCATCTGCCAGGTGAAGTTGCCGGGTGTCCACGCCCCAGCCTTCCAGCAGGCGAATGGCCCGCTCGCCGGCAGCTTGAAGCGTGCCTGTGCCATCTGGCTGTGCGGCCACCGAGGTCAGCAGTTCTTCGGCCAGCAGATTGTCGCTGGGGCGCAGGGTTTCCGCCAGAATCCGGGCAAGTGCGGGGCTCTGCACCGACGCTAGTCCTTCTGATGTATCTGATGTCCCGGTAGATAGGTCGGCTAAAGGGGTGATGCTTGGCGTGTCATCTTCCACGGTGATTCCCGCAGCACGCAATTCAGCGACCAAGGCATGGTGCACCGCGCCTTGCATCTCCTCCACAGTGGATGGACGTTGGGCCAACCATTCCTGTGGCATAAAAGCGGTCATCGGCGTATCAATCACCGCCTCTTTCCAGCTGTCTGGGTCCACTGTTTGCTGCACCTCTACCTGTCCAACACGGGTGAGGCCATGTGCCGCAGCCTGCTGTGCCAGCAGTTGGATTGAGTTCTGTTCACCACTCAGGCTCAAGGTGGGGTCGCCCGAACCCTGCAGGGTCAGGAGTGAAACTGCTGATTGTCCCACTTCACTTCTGGGTAGAGTCAGTTCGGTACTCCACCAGCCTCCTATACCTTGCAAGTCGGCCACGACTGCGGCGGCAGTGATCATTTTGGTGGTGCTGGCCGGAATCATCGGGGTCAGGCTGCCCTGGCTTTCACGGACTTTGCCAGTGGTCAGGTCTTGTACCAGCAGCGTGATCTGTACTGCCTCTGGAACACGTGCTAGCGCGGACAGACTGGCCCGTGAAGGAGCAGGTTCACGCTCAAGCCTGATAATCTGCTGGTCGCTCTGGTTGCTCCTGGAGGTATCAGAGATGCCGTCTTGCTGTGCACCTGATGGTGACCCCCAGATCAGCGCGATCACCAGTCCTACCTTCAGAGGACGCCATAGGGCAGGCCCACCTTTATGGATGCAGGGGGTAAGGAGAGGCTTAACTGGGCACATCAGCTCTCAGCATAGGGGGTCCGCTACAGCACATTCAAAAACGCAAGTGTGCGTCCTGATCGGTTTTGAGGAGCTTCGTATAGGAGGGGTTGACAGACTCCGGGTGGGGG
>NZ_CP086380.1:1815000-1905000 GCF_020889625.1 Deinococcus radiophilus | reverse complement strand
GGGTTACCCGCCACGTCGCCAATCGAGAAGATATGTGGCACGTTGGTACGCTGCTGCTTGTCGGCAGGGATAAAGCCACGTTCGCTGATCTGCACTCCGGCCTTGTCGGCGTTCAGGCCATCGGTGCGGGGACGGCGACCAATAGCAACCAGCACGCGGTCGAAGACTTCAGTGCGCTTCTCGCCGTCTTGCACGTTCTCAATCTCCACGTGCACGCCATCCGATTTGCGCTCAGCCTTATTGGCCTTGGTCTGGGTTTCAATGGAAATGCCCTGCTTCTTCATGATTTTGGTGAATTCCTTGACAGCGTCTGCGTCGGCGCCAGGAATCACGTTCGGCATGAATTCGATGATCTTCACTTCGGAGCCGAGGTTGTTGTAAACCTGTGCGAATTCGAAGCCGATTACGCCGCCGCCGATGCACAGCATGCGGGCGGGCACGGGGTCAGGCATGACCAGGGCACCAGTGGAATCCACGATCACTTCCTGATCCACTGCCACACCAGGCAGCTTGGCAGGCTCAGAACCGGTGGCAATGATGAAATGGCTGGCCGTATGTTTCTGGCCACCGACCTCTACAGTGTGGTCGTCCACAAAGCTGGCTTCGCCGCTGAGCAGCGTCACCTTGTTGCCTTTGAGTAGGCCGCTTACGCCGCCGGTCAGCCGTTTGACGATGCCGTCTTTCCAGCCGTTCAGCTTGGCGATGTCCAGGCTGGCTTCATTCAGGTTCAAACCGAATTCACTGGCGTGCTTCGCCTCGGCACGCACTTCTGCGGCGTGCAGCATGGCCTTGGTGGGGATACAGCCCACGTTCAGACAGACTCCGCCTACTTTTTCGCGTTCCACGATGGCGGTCTTGAGGCCCAGCTGCGCTGCGCGAATCGCCGCGTGATAGCCGCCCGGTCCGGCGCCAATCACGATCACGTCATAATCTATATTTGCCATAAGACCCAGTTTAACGGTTGCCAGATGGGGCTGTTCGTCTGCCAGGGCAGAGTGACAGCGCCCGGCGTCCCGAAAGCCTAGACTGTGCCCATGTCCCGCCTGCCTCCCCACGCGCCAGACCAGCGGCCCTCGCTGGGCGCCTTGCTGCTGGCCGCCGTATTTGTGTTGATCGGTGTGCAGCATTTTATCCGTCCAGAGTTCTTTGACCGGATCGTGCCACCGGGATTGCAGGAGTTGCCCATGATTGGTATGACGCCCCGGCAGGCGACCCTGATCAGCGGGTCTGCCGAAGTGGCCGGGGGCCTCGGCTTGCTGCACCCGCGCACCCGTCCGGCGGCACGCTGGGGGCTGCTGGCCCTGCTGGTGGCCGTGTTTCCGGCCAACATCTATATGGCGCTGAATGCCCGTGACTTCCGGCCCCTGCCGGAGTGGGTCAGCTGGGCGCGGCTGCCGCTGCAGGGCCTGATCGGCTGGGCCGTGTGGCGTGCTGGACGTAGGCCGCAGGAACGGTAACCAGTGCGGCTTCCAGAGAACAGCGGGAACATTGGAGAGGGTCTGAGTGCATCCGTGCTTGATACGAGCAGCCTTCGGAGCCTTCGTCAGAAAAAGCTCAGCGCATCTGGTCGAGTAGGACGAATGAAATATGATGACTGAGACGCAAAATGGAGCCGGTGCGGGTGCTGTTCACGCCTGAACGTGATCCATAGAACTACTCTACACTCGGCCTATGACCAATCCCACTGACCTGATCCGCCAGGCCCTGCACTCGGAAGCGGGCGCTGGCCTGGACGGCTGGCTGCTGTACGACTTTCAGGGGCTGAATATCCAGGCGCGGCGAGTGTTGGCCCTGCCTGCCGAAGCCCACCTGACCCGGCGTTTTTTCGTGTGGGTGCCATGTGAGGGCCGCGCTCTGGTCCTGCATAACCACATTGAAGGTGGCACCTGGCGCCGCATCAGTGCGGGCTGGGACGCCGACTACCGCGCCTTCGGGTCATATGGCGAGCTGAACGATCTGCTGCGTGAAGTGGTGGGCGGCAAAGTGGTGGCGATGGAATACAGCGAGCTGGGCGCTGTGCCGTACGTGAGCCGGGTGGATGCCGGCACGCTGGAGCGGGTACGGGCGGCTGGGGCAGAGGTCCGGACCAGTGCCGACCTGCTGCAAACCTTCCTGCGCTGGACCCCGGAGGACCTGGCCTCGCACCGCCGGGCTGCCGCAGTGCTGATGACAGCCAAGGACGCCGCCTTCGAACTGCTACATACCCGCTTGCGGGCGGGCGAGCGTGTGACTGAATTGGACGCCCAGGCCGTGATTCACCGTCATATTGAGGCCGCCGGTCTGGAGTGGGGGCATGAGGTGAACGTGTCGTTCGGAGCCAATGCCGCCGACCCGCATTACCAACCGCAGGGTGAGGTGAATGCCGAGCTGCACCAGGGCGAGTGCGTGCTGATTGACCTGTGGTGTCAAGGCGAGAACCGGCCCTTCGCGGATGTCACCTGGGTCGGCTACGCTGGGCAGCCGTCGGACGAATATCTAGATGCGTGGCAGGCCGTACGCCGCGCCCGCGATGAGGCGCTAGAACTGCTGCGCTCGGAATGGCCGCAGGTGCAGGGCTGGCAGCTGGACCGCCGCGCCCGGGGGGCGATGGGGCCGGACTGGGAACCACACTTCTTGCATCGCCTGGGACATGACTTGGGCGTGCAGCTGCATGGAGCTGGGGCCAACCTGGATGACTACGAAACCCACGACACCCGCCGCCTCACGCCAGGACTAGGGGTGACCATTGAACCTGGGGTGTACCCGCGTGAAAAGGGCTTCGGGATACGCAGTGAGATAGACTTGTACCTGGCTGAAAGCGGGCCAGAAGTGACCACTGACCTTCAGCGCGAACCCTTCGTGCTGGGTGGGGCTGAAAGTTGGGCCAATGTCCGTGCCCGCGCCTATGGGGCCAAGCTGGAGGCCCGCTAGAGGCTAGGAGCTTTGTGACGGGGTTGGGTCGCCTGTGAAGGCGCGGTCAGGAGGTAATAGGCCAGCGTGATCACGAAGACGGCGGCCCCTGTTGCGAAGACTCCGGTATGGCCGTAAGCGGTCCACATCAGCCCGCCCAGGATGGGGCCGATGGCGTAGCCCAGAGCCTCGACCGTCATGATGGTTCCCCAGCCGGTCATTCGTTGGCCCTGGGGAAGCACCTGGCCGACCAACCCGTTCCAGCCCGTCAGGAAAGCGCCGTAGCCTACACCGAGCAGCGGTAACGCGGCCCACAGCCGAGTTTCGGGGTGGGGCAGGGCCAACACGCCATAGGACAGGGCCAGCAGCAGTAGTCCTGGCAGCAAAGCGCGGCGTGGGCAGGTGCGGTCAGCCATGCGTCCCGCCAGCCAGAGGGTCAGGCCCAGGCCGATCAGCAGGCCCAGCGCCGGAAAGGCCAGTTCCAGCATGCTGAGGCCCAGCAGCTCCAGCAGTGGAAACAGCAGGGTGACCAGCAAGCCAGGAGCGAGGGTCTGGGCCAGAGCAGCGGGCAACAGCAGCCCCACGCCCCGCCACTGCCGCAACAACTCGCTCAGGCTGGCGCGGGTCTGTGGTGGCTGCGGGGTACCGCGTAGACCCACCACGCTCAGGGCCAGCAGGGTTGCCGACCCCTGCAGTCCCAGCAATACGTTTATGCCCAGATCCTCCGAGCGCTGCATCAGGGGGCCGAGCACACCCACCCCCAGGGCCAGACCGGGCACGACAGCCAGTGAAGTCAGGGCCAGCGCCCGTGATAGACGCTCGGGGCGGGCCAGGGTCTGCGAATAACCCATCACGATGGGCCACAGCGAACCGTACATGACGCCCCAAAGTCCCGCCAGCCCCAGCAGGGCCAGATAAGGCGGAGCGCCACCTCCCAGCAGACTGCCCTGGGCCAGCAGCATGACCATCAGACCACTGACCGACGCCAGCAGCAGCAACCACCCAGCGCCGTAACGCCCTGCCAGGTAACCCATCGGGCCTTTGCTCAGGGCGTCGGCGAGGTAGTGTCCACCCATCAGCGTGCCGATCAGCGCGGCATTTAGACCTAGAGTGTCCGCCCGCAGCGGCAGCGCGGTCACAAAGAACCCAAAATGCGCCGCTTCGCTGACCACCAGCAGGGTCAGGAGGCGCAGCATCAAGGTGGGCTGATTCCAGAGCATGTTCGCCCCAATTGTACCCACAGTCTGATGAGGGGCAGGTCAGGAGAGTGGAACAGCCGGGTAGATACAGCAAAACCCCCACCCGCTGAGGGTGAGGGTTTAGAGGCCGGAGGCTTAGTTGCCGGAGGCGTCGCGCATCACGCGGAAAGCGGGTGAGGTGTAGGTCTCCCAGTGGTTGGCGTTGTCTGGGTTGCCCAGCGCCTTGAGAACGCGCAGGCGCAGGGTGTACTGCCCAGCGGGGGCTTCGCTGCCGTCTTCCAGGGTGCCGTCCCACACGAAGCTGTCCCAGGGGCGGCTGGTGCTGCCGAAGGTGTAGGTATTGGAGCCGGTACGGCCCACGAAAGGATATTCGGCGATGGTGTGGGCCTTGCCGTTGGCGTCCACCGCTTCGAACATCACGTTCTGGGCTTGGTGGGCGAAGTTGGCCCACACGGCGGGCGCGTCGAACAGTTGCAGCGTGCTCAGGTCATCCACCACATCGAAGGTCTGGAAGGAGAAGTCAGGCATTTGCTCGCCCTCTTTGACGTTTTCTCCCTCAAAGTACACGCGGTCAGTCAGGGCGTCGTAGAAGGCTGGGAACTGGCGCACAGTGTTTTGGCCGTTCTCGGAGAACACCACATCTCCCAACGCACGCACAGCCTGGTAGTCACCTTTGAAGCCGCCGTAAGGGACCGAGACGGTCTGGGTGTCACTCTCGGCATACAGGTAGCCACCATACTGAGAGAGATTGGGGGCTTCGGCTGGAGCAGTGATACGGACATTCAGTTCGGCGGTGCCACCTGCGGGGACCGTGACTTCAATGCCGCCCTTACCTTCGGCGTCCAGTTCAGCGGACTTGCCGTTCACTTCCATGGTGGCGAAGTCAGTGGAGGGCGCGAAGCCGTTGGGGCTGAAGGACAGGTCCTCGTTGATATTCGCCATGGTCAGTGCGGGGTAGTGGTACACCGTGAAGGTCTGGTCCTTATCGCCACTGTTACGCAGCACCACCACTTTGCTCTGGCTGGTCAGGCGCTCGCTTTCGCCCAGCGACAGCTTGGGCGGGTTGGCCGACACGGTGTTGTAGTAGGCCGCAGGGATATCCACCATGCCAGCGCCTTGCAACTGGGTGTAGACCGGCAGACCTTCCAGGATTTGACCGTTGTAGAAGAACGAACGCAGGCTGGCCGAGTTCATCATCAGGGCCTTCATCTGCTCAGGGGTCAGCTCAGGCTTGGCTTGAAGCAGCAGGGCGGCAGCGCCTGCCGCGTGAGGAGCAGCCATGCTGGTGCCGCTCAGGACGGCGTAGCCACCCTTTTCAAGAGGGTAAGCGCTGTTGATCAGGCCGCCGGGGGCCGACAGCTCAGGCTTCAGTTCCAGGTCGGGGCCAGCGCCGTACGACGAAAAGTTGGAGATGGTGCCGCCGGAGGGGTTTTTGAAGCTGCTCTGGCCCTCGTTAAAGGTGATGGTGGGGTTCTGGCCTGCTTCAATCGCCGCCTTGATTTTCTCGCCGTCGGCTTTGAGGATCGAGACGTAGGGCATGGTGATTTTGGCATTGCCCAGGCTGGGGCTTATGTAGCCCTCGGCGTTGTTGAACATGACGATGGCAGCAGCGCCCGAAGCAGCGAGGTTATTGGCCTTTACCTCAAAGGTGCAGCTTCCACGTTGAATCAGCACTGCTTTACCTGCAAACTGGTTCGGCTGGAAGGGGTTGGTTCCGCAGGCATTCAGCGGATCGGCAACGACCATTTCCAGCGTCTGACCGACCTTGGGCTCAGGCGAAGGGTTGCCCAGCATGTACCCGTGCTTGGTTTGCTGTCCACCCAGGGACAGGGTCAAGCTGCTCATCAGCATTTCGGTGTTATCAACAGCGGCCACCGAGATGACTTTTTCGGCCAACGAGGGTGCGCCAGTGGCGAATTGACCGTCGGTGCCACTGTTGCCGGCCGAGACGGTGACCACGACACCGTTTTTGACCAGGCGGTCGGCTGCCTTGGCGGTAGGATACTCGGCCCACTGGTACGAAGAACCGATGCTCATGTTGACCACGTCCATGCCGTCGGCGTAGGCGCGTTCCATGGCCTGCAGCATGATGTCGGCGGTGGTGGCTCCTTCACACCCAAACACGCGGTAGGAGCCGAAGCTGACTTCAGGAGCAACGCCCTTGAACTTGGTGGCTGGGTCGTTGCCGCCCACGATGCCGGCCACGTGCGAGCCGTGCCCACCGCAATCGTCGGCGACCTGATCAGGTTCGGGAAAGTAACCGGGAGCGCCGAAGGCGTCGCCCACGAAGTCATACTGCGAGACGATGCGGCCTGCGAAAGCTGGGTGATCAACGTCCATGCCGCTGTCGATGATGCCGACCTTGACACCCTTACCGGTCAGGCCCAGCTCGTTCTGGGCGGTGTCGGCACCGGTCATGCCGACGGCTGAGAACATCTCTGGTTCGCCGCCTTCAACGGTTTTGGGCAGTTCGACTTCAATCACGGGGTAGACAGCCTTCACGCCAGGCAGTTGGGTGAAGCGGCTGACCTCAGCGTCGGCCACATCAACCGAGAAGCCGTTAAAGAGGCTCTGATAGCTGGCAATTTCATCAAACTCAATGCCTGCACGCTGCGCTTGAAGGCGGAAGCTGTCTTGCTGAGCGCTGATGCTCTGGGCACCCAGCAGGCCTGGTTCACCTTCCAGCTCGACGAACCAGCGGCCCGTGGTGCTGGTCTGGGGGGTGACGCCCAGATCGCTGGCGACGTGGCCGCCGCTCTGACCGGTCTGAGGCTGGCTGGCGGTGGGCGTGGTTTGTCCGCAGGCTCCCAGGAACAGGGCACTGGACAGCAGGGTGATGGCTTTGATTCGGTTCATCATGATCTCCTTAAGAGGTGGTTCAGAGTTTGGGTGCGGGCTGCGGGGCCCACGTCAGGGATCAGCGCTTGGACACCTTGAGGGTGTAGAGGTTCATGGGATTGTTGTCCGTAGCTTCGGGATCGTTGACCAGTTTGAAGCTGGTCACTTCAATGACGTAGCGGCCCTTCACGGGTGCGTTGAAGCGAATTTCGGAGTCCAGGCCCGTTTCACCAGGGGTGTAGACGTTGTCGTCGTCTTTTTCCAGCAGGGGCCAACCGTCGTCGCTGACCATGTAAAGCTTGACGTAGGGGTCCAGGGTGCTGCCTTTGACGCTGGAGGACATCACGTTGATCTGCAGGCGAGCATCGGCGTCGGCATCAAAGGCGTAGTAGTCGAAGTCGCGGTCCTGACCAGCAATCGTTCCCTTGAACGTTTGATCAACTGCAACCTCAGCGGGGACATCACGGGTCGTGTCTTTTCGTAGATCTACCTCGTTGAATTCAGAGGCAGGGGGCTGTGGCTGACCGCAGGAGGCGAGCAGCAGGCTCAGGCCGATCAGGGAAGACAAGATGCGTTTCATAAGACTCCTTTGAATGCCCGGCAGGGCGGTGACAAGCAGGAATTCCAGATGGAACCGGTGAAAGCGAGATGCCCTGTATCAGATGTAAATCTGAATACAGCGCCGGCGACCAGACGCCAAGGCCAGGCTGCATAGCGCGGAAGAATCCGGGATTTTTATGCGACTTAACCTTACATCAATCTCACACATACGGCAAGCGGGAAGTCGCACATTCGCCCTGCGCCGTATATGCCAGAGGTCAGGATGAGGTCAGCTGTCACAGTGGGTGAGAAAAGCCGCTTGCCAGCCACCAGTTGAGAAAGCGGCGGGGGCTGGTCGGCTGCAGCGCGTGTGACAAAGGTTTCAGCCCACCACACTGGAGCACGGCGGGCTGTCCAAATCGGACTCTGGTGGTGCGGGCTAGGAAGCAGGGAGCAGCAGCGCGCCGCTGGGTTGGCGCAGTGAGCAGAGGCTGAGAACCTGCTGAACCTGCGCGGGAGTCGCCGCCTGGAGACGCCCGACGGTGGCTTCAGGGGTGACAGTCGGCGCGTGAATAGCCGTATAAAGATTTTCCAGGCCCAGGGCGAACAGGCGTTCGGCAGGGGTATCACACCGCAGTGCAGCGTCAGCGGCCAGACGGCTGGCGGCCCGCTTGACTTCGGCGTCGCTCGGCAGGTCGGTATGAACACTGGCCACTGTGGCCAGAAACAGTTCCTGCACTTCAGCAGCACGGTCGGGGTCACAGGAAAATCCGCCCTCGAACGAGCCGCAGTCCTGAAAGTCCAGATGTCCCAGGTCTGCACTGTCGGCCAAGCCGCTGTCCAGCAGGGCCCAGTGCAGTCGGCTGTTCTCGCCGCCGATCAGTTCGGCCAGGACGGCGGCGGCTTCCCGGAGAGGATGGACGCTGCTCAGGCCTGGCCAGGCAAAGGCTGCCTGGGCCCGTTCCAACCCTGGCCAGTGCAGGGTGCGCTGCGTGCCGCTGGGACGGGGCGCTGGGTATGTGGGTGCTGGGCATGTGGGTGCTGGGGCAGTGCTGCCCCGGTGGGGCCAGTGACCCAGTGCATTCTCGGCCCAGGCCCAGACTTCCGCTTCGTCAAAGGCTCCGGTGACGACCAGCAGGACGGTTTCAGGCGCGTAGGCGGCAGCCAGTTGGGTTCGCAGGGCCGTGGTGTCCAGCGCCCCGACACTGGCCGCGCTGCCCAGAATGTTTTGCCCCAGTGGATGCGTCCCCCAGAACTCGGCCTGCATGGCTTCCAGTACCCGCACCCCTGGCTGAGAGGCGTACATGGCAATTTCTTCTAGGATCACGCCGCGCTCGGCCTCTATGTCGGCGGGCCGGAGTGCTGGGTCCAGCAGTTCGCGCAGGACATTCAGCAGCTGCAGCAGATCTTCGGGCAGGCCGGCCACATGATAAACAGTCTGCTCCTGGGCAGTAAAGGCGTTATGTGCGCCGCCTAGCCAGTCCAGCTGCTCGTTCAGCTGCGCGGCGCTGAGGCGCTCAGAGCCCTTGAACAGTAGATGCTCTAGGAAGTGGGCTGCCCCCTGACCTTCGGGCCGGTCATGGCGGGCCCCACTGGCGATGAAAAAGCCAGCGGCGACGGTGCTGGCCTGAGGGTCAGTTTCGGTCAGCAGGCGCAGACCACTTGGCAGCCGGCCCATCCGTAGGCGGCGGGTCATGCGCTCAGCTCCGGCTGCGTGAGTGTCAGCGGAGCGCGGCCCAGCGTCACCAGCGCAGCTTGCGCCAGGGGGTCAGGGCGTCCGGCCAGATAGGCATTGACTTGCTCCAATGTCAGCGCCCGCAGTTGGGCAGTCCGTTCGCCCGGATCACGCAGGCGGCCCAGCAGGACCAGATCGCGCAGCATGGCCCTAGCGCGGGCCCGGCGGCCCTCGGCAGAAAAGGCCAGGCCAGTCAACAGACCCCGGCGGGCACGCTCGAATTCGGTTGCACTAAGGCCATTCCTCAGTCGCTCAGTTTCAGCGGCCAGAACCTCCAGTGTCTCGGCCGCGCGCTCCGGGGTACTGGCGGCCTGAACCTGCCAGAACCCCGCTGATCCCAGCAGCAAAGCACTGGCATGGGCAGCGTAAGCCAGCCCGCGCTCCTCGCGCACGGCGTGAAAGAGGCGGCTGGCACTGCCGCCTGAAAAAGCGGTCAGCGCCACCTGACTCGCCAGGTAGTCCGGATGATTCGCCGCCGGAGCCGGCCAGGTCAGGCTGAGGTGTGTTTGTTCGCTGCTGCCATGTGGGAGGTGGGCGCGTATGCCTGCATGAAAGGGTGGTTCGACCAGGACCGGAGATGCGCCCGGCTGCCAGTCCCCGAAAGCTTGTCCGACCAGCTCGGCAATCTCGGCGCAGGGGAGATCGGCCACCACGGCCATCAGGCTGCCCTCCGGTCCCCAGCGGCGATAAGCCGTGCGGAGTGTCTCGGCGTTCAGCGCCGCCAGCCCACCCGGCGTGCCGCTGACAGGGTGACCATAGCCGGCCAGCGTGCCCTGACGGCCTCCAAAAACCTGCTGACGGGTGTGCAGGGCCAGACGGTCTTCGGGGCTATCGTGCAGGCCAGCCAGATCCTGCCTGGCAAGGTCGGTCAGAACGGCCACCTCGCTTTCGGGTAGGGTGGGGCGTAAAACCACGTCGGCCAGCAGTGATAGACCCGCGCCCAGTTGCCCGTTCCGCCCACTCAGACTCAGGCGGGCGGCTTCAGCGCCCACGCCGCCGCCGCGCCTGAGCCCCAGATCGTCGAATGCTCCGGCCAGGGCGCGGGCGTCCCGACCTGCCGCACCCTTGGACAGCCACTCTTCAAGCACGCCCGCTGCACCTTCGAGCCCCACCGGATCGTGAGCACTTCCCCAGGGCAAACGCAGGCTGACCGCAAATCCGTCGCCTGCCCGGCGCTGTGCTGCCAGCAACAGGCCACCAGGCAGAGTAAACAGTTGGGCGTGAGGGTTGTTGAATTGCGCAGAGGCGGACTTGGCGGCGGGGTCGGGCGTGAAGATCACAGGGGCGAGTCTAACGCGCTGCCTGGGCCCTCAACTGCGTGCTGAGGCAGGGTCGGGCGGCAATGAGGAAACGTGCTGGTCCTTGCCCACCGTGGCTGTTTTCGGCTTTCAACTGTCTGCCTGGTGTGCCCCGACATCTACTTCCAGAAAGTCCGTCACCACCTCGTTCAGTACCCACCAGCCGGCTTCGGTGGCGCGCAGACGGGAACCGTCACGGATCAGCAGACCCTGCTGCACGTTGCTCTGAATGGCTGGGGCGTAGGCCGCCGCCACAGCTACACCGCTTCGCTGGGTCAGGTCGTCCAGGTCCACCCCTTCTCGCAGTCGCAGCCCCATAAACAGAGCGTCGGTGACCCATTCGTGTGGAGGGAGGAGGTCGGGTGTGCCCCTCTCACCCCTCAGCCAGTCATGCAGATGTGGTGAGGTGCGGCGCAGCGAGAGCAGGCCAGAGTCGCGGGCCGGATAATGCCCCGCTGCCCCTGGTCCCAGGCCCAGATAATGACGGTTCTGCCAGTAGGACAGATTGTGCCGTGACCGCTCCCCAGGCCGGGCGTAGTTGCTGATCTCGTAGCGTTCGTAGCCCAGGGCCGCCAGCCGCTCGGCGGTGACCTCGAAGCCGCGCCGCTCGTCTTCGTCACTGACAGTCACTCCGCGCCGCGCGAATTCGGTGCCTGGTTCGATGGTCAATGTATAGGCGCTGATATGTCCCATGCCCAGGTCGTGCAGGCCCTGAATATCCTCTTCCAGCGGCTGCTCAGCCACCGCCGTGATCAGGTCGCCGCTGACCCGGAATCCCTGAGCCAGCAGATGTCCAGCTGCTGAGCGGGCTTGCGCTGCCGAGTGCCGCCGTCCCAGAAACAGCAGGGTAGGGTCGTGCAGGCTCTGGACCCCCAGGCTGGCCCGGTCAAAGCCGAGCGCCCGCCAGTGCGCGGCCCGCCCGGCGCTGACCGTCCCCGGGTTGACCTCCAGCGTATTTTCCAGGCGGCCCCAGCCCAGATGCCGCTGTACGCTGCCGACCAGCGCGGTCAGTTCGTTGTCCCGCAGGAAACTGGGGGTGCCGCCACCCAAGTACACCGTGTCCAGGTCCACCGGATAGGTTGCCGCCAGCTCTTGCGCTTCGGCGTCCAGGCGGGCCAGATACCCCTCCACCAGTCCACTGGAGCGGGTCAGGACATGAAAGTCACAGTAGGGGCAGATGCTGGGGCAAAACGGCACATGCACGTAAAGGTGGCGCACAGGTTCGGCGGGGCGGGCAGTCACGCCCGGCAGTATGGCGGATCGGTGCAGCGGGCCGCAGGACCGGACTTCCAATAAAAAAAGGCCCCCCAGACGGGGAGCCTGCTGATCGGTGTGGAACCGATCAGATGATCAGGGCGACTGGGGCTTCCAGGCTCTGTGCCACAGCTGCCAGGAACTCGGCGGCCTTGGTGGTTTCCACGTCGCCGTTCAGGCTCAGGGCGGCGCGGCCATCCACCACGCGGCCTACCGACAGGCTCAGGGTATCCGGGTAGTGAACTTCGTCCAGGTCCAAGGTGCCGGCGTTCACCACCAGCATGTCAGGCTGACCGTCAGCGTCAGTATCAATCGCGGACAGGGCGTCACGCAGGCTGGCAGTGCGCTCACCAACAGAGCGGGCACGGTGGGCGTAGGCGTCCTGAATGGCCACGGTGTTCAGGCCCAGCAGACCCACATGCTGCTGCGCGGCGCGCGCCACCAGCAGGGAGAGCGGCACATCCTGACCCAGCGCGGCATTCAGCTGCTCACGCAGGTCCGAAGCACTGCTCAGGTCGGCGTCACGGCGCAGGTACACACCGAACCAGACGGCTTTCTCGGGACGGCCAACCTGTGCAGCAGCCACAGCTTCGGTGCTGTTGGCGGCGGTGTCCACTGCCACCACTTCTTCGGCCTGTGGTTCGGGGGTCACTTCGGCCGCGGGCATGTCGGCAGGTTCGCTCACGGCGGGAGTGCTGACTTCAGGGGTCGTGGTGTCAGCAGAGGCCACAGGTTGAACGGTTTCCGCCTGAGCTTCGGGCTGGGCAGCCACTTCGGTGCGCTCAGCGGTAAAGCTGGGGCTGGTGCTGACTTCGGGCTGGGTGGCTTCAGCCTGAGCGTAGCTGGGTTGCTCGCTGCCGAAGGGGGCTGCGCTGGGGCGGCCATAGCTGCTTTGCTCAGGGCTGCGGCCAAAGTAGGAAGGAGCGGCGGGTGTTTCTGTAGCAGCGGGGGTGGCGGGCTCTTGGTACAGCTGCGACAGCAGACCGCCCAGGCCCACGGAGGGCTGGCTGGGTGCGCTAGGGACGGGGGTAACAGGAATTACGTCCACCGGCTCCGCGACAGGCTCGTCTTCCAGATCCAGCTCGAACTCGTCTTCTTCCAGCTGTGCGCCTTGGCCTGCGGGGGCCTGGGCCACAGGCGGCTGAGACACCATGGCGGCAATATCCGAGTCCACACCGGCCTGGCTGAGCATTTCGGCGCTCATGCCTGCGGGCAGCTCGTCGCCGGTCCAGTCGGGCGGCGGCAGATCAACCGGGGTGGCGGGCGGCTCTTCTTCGCCGCTCATCACACGGGTCAGATAGTTGATGATGTCCTGCTCGACGACTTGTCCGCCGTCCCCGGTGCCCTGAATGGAGCGCCAGTCAATTCCGTTGGATTCGGCGAGGGTTTTGGCCAGTGGGGAAATGTTGTCCATGAAGGTCCCTTTCACAAAAAGTGCCGGGTGGCGGTCTGCGCTGCGGCGGTCAGGCCGCCTTTGTATCTGCAGGCAGCCGGTGTAGGCCCAGACGACTTGATTTGAAACCCGGTCTGCGCTGCTTTCAGGTGGGAACACCTGAGGAATGCCGCGCAGAGGGGTGGGTTTCGCATGAGGCTCAGCCTGCCGTGCCCGGTCTAACAGTGCTCTTTCAATCATTTCATGAATGGTGAGCGCCTCAGAGAGAAGTGCGGCCCACTGCTAGATGTTCGGTGCATGCCAGGCGGCGTAGCTGCTGCCCATGTGGGCCTTGTGTGGCCTACGGACATTCCGCAGCCACATCCCTGCCTTACACTGCAGGGCGCATGAGTCTTCGCCCTGCCCCACACCGCTTTTCCGTCGCGCCCATGCTGGACTGGACCGATCGGCACTGCCGCGCCTTTCACCGCTGCCTGACCACCCAGGCGCTGCTGTACACCGAGATGGTCACGACGGGCGCGCTGCTGCATGGCGATCAGGCGCGGCATCTGGACTTTGGAGACACCGAGCATCCAGTGGCGCTGCAACTGGGTGGCAGTGACCCGCAGGCGCTGGCAGAATGCGCCACTCTGGCCGAAAAGTGGGGCTATGACGAGGTGAACCTGAACTGTGGCTGCCCCAGCGACCGGGTGCAGAGCGGAGCCTTTGGGGCCTGCTTGATGGGTACGCCGGACGTGGTGGCCCGTAGCGTAGAGGCCATGCGCGGGGCCACCCAGTTGCCGGTGACAGTCAAGCACCGCATCGGCATAGACCACCAGGAGAGCTACGAGGAACTGTGCGCGTTCGTGGCAACCGTGGCAGAGGCCGGGTGTCAGACTTTCATCGTTCATGCCCGCAAAGCCTGGCTGAGGGGCCTGTCCCCCAAAGAAAACCGCGAGATTCCGCCGCTGCGCTACGACTGGGTGCAGCGCCTTAAGGGAGATTTTCCGGAGCTGACCATCTCACTGAACGGCGGCATCCTCACGCTGGATGAGGCGCAGGAGCATCTGACCTGGGCCGACGGCGTCATGGTGGGCCGCGCTGCTTACCAGACGCCCTACTTGCTGGCCGATGTGGACCGGCGCATCTTCGGTGCCGAGACGCCAAGGGCCACCCGCCGCGAGGTGATGGCCCGCTTCCGTCCTTATGTGGCGGCGGGCCTAGAGCGCGGCGAGAGCTTCCACCACCTCACCAAGTCCACGTTGGGTCTCTTTGCCGGGCAACCGGGGGCGCGGCACTATAAGCGGACCCTCAGCGAACTGGGTCACCGCAAGGACGCCGGATTGGACGTGCTGGACCAGGCACTGGCGGGCGTGCCGGATGAGGCCCTTGACGCCCGTGATTAAGCGGTTGGGTGGGGCAGGGCATGTGCCTCATTGGATCCTGTTGCTGGATTTTGTGCGGGTACAGGCTCTGTGCTGCTTGTTCGCCTTTCTGGTTGTGGGGCTGCTGGCACTCACCGATGCACTGCCGCTGGCCGCCTGGGGGGTGGCCCGCGCCGACCTGATGTTGGTCAGCGTGCTGGCGGTGCAGGCGACCTTGCTGCTGACCCGCTTCGAAACCTGGCGTGAAGTCGCCGCGCTGCTGCTCTTTCACCTGCTGGGGTTCGCGCTGGAAGTCTTCAAGGTGAACCAGGGCAGTTGGTCTTACGACGCGGCGGGCCTGAGCGTGGTGGGCGGTGTGCCGCTGTACGCCGGGTTTATGTATGCCAGTGTAGGCAGTTATATGGCACAGGCCTGGCGGCGGCTGGAGCTATTCATTGGGCGCCCGCCGCCTTTCGCGGTGCAGGCGGGGCTGGCGGGGGCCGCCTATCTCAACTTTTTCACGCACCACTTTGGCCCCGACCTGCGCTGGCTCATCGCCGGGCTGATCGCGCTGGCCTATGCCCGCAGCTGGGTAGACTTCAGCCTCCGCGGTGAGCGCCTGCGGATGCCGCTGCTGCTGGGCTTTGGGCTGATCGGACTGGCTGTATACGCTGCCGAGAACCTGGGCACGCTGCTGGGGGCCTGGGTCTATCCCCATCAGGCGGACGGCTGGGCACTGGTGGACTGGGGCAAGTGGTTGGCCTGGACGCTCATGGTCATTGTGGCTTTTCTGATCGTCTCCAGCCTCAAGCGCATCGAAGCGCGGCTGGACGCCAGCGCCTAGGCAGGGGTTACAGCAACCGCCCGGTATCTGCCGGGTTCGGGGTGATCACCCGCAGTCCACGGGCCTCCAGCGCCTCACGCAGCATCGGAATATTGTGCAGGGCGTGACCTTTGGTGGTGTTCTGGAAAAACACATACAACTCGCTAAGTTCACCCTCCACTAGAGCAATTTTCTCAGCCCATTCGTCCATTTCGGCGCGGGTGTAGCGGTAGTCGTGGCGCTCGGCGGCGCTGCTGCCTTCCCACCAGCTGCCCTCATTACGTCCATGCAGCCGCAGATAGCCCACCTCACCGGTGACATGGACCTGTGGCTCAGGCATTCCGCCCACTGGCGGATAGTCGGGGCTGACCCAGATCACGCCGTAGTCGGCCATGCCCCCGCGCACTTCGGGAATATCCCAGCTGCCGTGCCGCAGTTCCACGGCCAGTTCATGCCCGGCAAAGCGCTCAGTCAATTCGGCCAGGTACAGCCGGTTGTCGCGGGTCCGGTGAAAAGAATACGGGAACTGCGCCAAATAAGGCCCCATCATCCCGGCTTCACGCAGCGGCTCAGGGCTTTGCAGCATCCGGTCAAAGTCGGCGTCCTGTGGAGCGCGGTCATGGGTAAAGACCTTGTTCAGTTTGACCGCCATGCGGAAGTCATGCCCGGCGGCGCGCCGCACCATGCCTTCAAACGCCTTGAGGCCCGGAATGGCGTAAAAGGAGCTGTTCAGCTCTGCGGCGCTGAAGTGCTGGGCATACACTTCCAAATAGGCATCTTTGCGCACGCCCTCATAGATCAGCCCTTCTTCGGCCCATTCGGTATTCGAGTAGCCGCCGCAGCCCAGCCAAATGTTCATGCCCTGCAGTATGCCGCTCCTGCCAGTGCGCCCGGGTGATCCTGGCCCTTAGCAATGATCCAGAAAATGCGTATGGCGCCTGACGTTTCTGTCTTCGCTTTACTCGCACACCCTAGAGAACTGTGGGGATGACTCAGCCCCACGGTTCTCTGAACGGTCTCTAGCGGTTGACTTGGTTTTGCCCAGTCCAGAACTCCATCACGCTGGAGATGGTGCGGCGGAAGTGGTCGTATTCCAGAGGTTTGACCACATAAGCGTTGGCACCTTGGGCATAGGACTGCTGCACATCAGCCCGCTCGCGGCTGGTGCTGAGAATCACCACGGGCAGGGTCGAGGTGGTTGGATTCTCACGGATGGCCCGCAGCACGCTGAAGCCGTCCATCTGCGGCATGTTCAGGTCCAGCAACACCACGTCAGGAAGCTGGTCGGTCTCCTGCGCGTGGGTCTTCAGGAATTCCAGGGCCTCTTGGCCGCTGGACATGATCCGCACTTCTGGGTGCGCGCCGGCTTCCTGCGCCAACTCCGTGATGACAATCTGTGCCAGTTCGCGGTCATTGGCATCATCATCCACCAGGAGGATGTAGCGCTTGATCTGATCTGTAGTCGGCATTCTTGTTCCCCTGCTCCCTGTAGCTGGACCGACCAGCGTGTCGGCACCTATATAAAATCTTTATAAGTGTATCATCTGCAGGTCAGCGCTGTGACAAGTCTGAGAGGGTGCATCTGTATATCCGCCGCTCTCTGGCATGATGGCTGGCATGAGTCATGATCTGCCGCCGGTCCTGAGTGATCCCAAACCCATGTGGCGCAGCTGGGCGCTTAAGTTACGCGCTGAGCAGCCTGACCGTTCCGGCGCAGTGGCACAGCATGTCACGTCGTTGCTGCGTGAACTCGGGGCCGGTACGGTGCTGACCTATCACGCCCTGAACGGGGAGCCGGACCTGCGCAGCCTGGGCAGCGAATTCAGGCTGCTGACGACCCGCGCACGCGTGCGTCCGGAGCGCCGCCTCACCCTGCACGAGTGGAACACCGCCACCGAGCGCAGCCCCGTGGGGGTCATGCAGCCCCCTAGAGATACTCCCCAGATAAATAGCAGTGAGGTAGACGCTGTGGTGCTTCCGGGCATTGCCTTTGACCGCCGGGGCATTCGCCTGGGCTACGGAGGTGGATTCTATGACCGTTTCCTGGAGGGTTATACCGGCCCAAAAATCGGAGTCACCTTTGCGGCGCTGCTGCTGGACGAGGTCCCGCGTGAACCGCATGATGTACCGCTGGACTGGATCGTGACCGAAGCTGAAACTCTGCGCGTGCCGCCACTGGACCGTTAGAAGATCTGTGTTGCCCTCAGGCCAGGCGAGGCAAGGAGCTTGAGAGAAGTGATACTGTCCCAGGCTGGGGTGTGATATTCTCTTCCAGTTTGCCCTCACGAGTCCCCTGCCCAGGCGGGGTCGGACCAGGGCACCCAGCAGGGCCACCGCTGCCCTAAAGACCCCCGCAGGTGGGGAAGCCAGGCAAGTTGCTGCCCAGCACAGGCCGTTCAGCGCCAGACCTGCAAATCCAAGCAGGGCGAAAGCCCGAGGAGAGAATTCATGAAGCGTACCTACCAACCCAACCGCCGTAAACGCGCCAAGACCCACGGTTTCCGCGCCCGTATGAAGACCAAGGCTGGCCGCAACATCCTGGCCCGCCGCCGCGCCAAGGGCCGCGTTCGCCTGACCGTCAGCGACGAGCAATAATTCACACCTGGTATGAGCAGTGAATCTCTGCCCAACCAGGTTCCCAGCGCCACCCCGCGAAAGCGTGCGGTGGCGCTGCGTGCACTTAAGGGTGAGCGTGAATTTCGGCGGGTTCGGCGTCTGGGCGTGAACCTGCGGACCGACCTGTTCAGTCTCAAGGTGACGGATTACCGTCCGCGCTATGGTCAGCCCTGGCAGCCTGCTGCGCACATTGGCATCGTGGTGCCCAAGAAGGTGCTGAAAAGTGCCGTGCAGCGTAACCGCGTGCGCCGCCGGGTACGTGAAGCCCTGCGGACGCTGCCAAACAGTCCTCATGCTCAGCTGTTACCGCCTTGCCGGGGCATTCTGTTCCCGACGGCAGAGGTGCTGCGGACTCCCTTTGACGAGCTGCAAGCGGCTCTGGCCGGGGTCATGGCACAGGTTCCTGCGCGGGTGGCGGCCCAGAGCAAGCAGGCACGCGCCAAGAAGAGTCGCCCCTCTAGGGAGAAGCCATGACTCCATCCCCACTTGCAGGTCTGATGATCCGGGCGGTCCGCTGGTATCAGCGCGAACTGTCCCCGCGTAAGCCTGCGCCGACCTGCCGTTTCTCGCCGACCTGCTCCAGCTACGCGGTCACGGCCTTGAAGCGGCACGGGGCGCTTAAGGGCAGCTGGCTGGCTTTCTGGCGCTTTTTCCGGTGTAGCCCTCTGTTCAAAGGCGGCTTCGATCCGGTGCCGGACGAGTGGCCCCCCCGACGCTGAGGACGCCCCGCTCCCAGATGGTCTGTCTAAACACATTCCTGATTTTTCTCAACCATTCGGCCAATGTGCCAGCTTAGGCTGACGTCATGACCAACATCAAATCCCAATTCAGCAGCGAAGAGTGGATGAAAGTGATGACCGGTGCAGGCAACGCCGGATCGGCCATCGTGGCGGCCAGCCCCAGCGGTGTCACTGGCCTGATTGCCGAGATGGGCGCCATCGTGAAGGGCGTGCGTGAGGAGGTCGGCAAAGAACCCCGCACGCCGCTGCTGGAAGCCATTGCTGCCGACCTGGTGGCCGGTCCGCCCGAGGGCCTGCAACAAGACAGCGAAGGCCGCATCAAGAATATGGAAGAGGCCGTGAGCCGCGCCCTGCAAGGGGTCCGCGAGGCCCTGTATCTGGTGGACAGTAAAGCCAGCCCCGAAGAAGCCCAGAGCTACCGCACCATGCTGCAAACTGTGGCCCAGCGTGTGGCTGAAGCGGCCAAAGAGGGCGGCTTCCTGGGCATGGGCGGCGAGCAGATCAACGACAAGGAGCGCCAAGTGCTGGCCCAACTGGACGAGCTGATGGGTTCGGGCGGCCAGATCAGTCAGGCGGCGGGCCTAGACACTGGCAGCACCGTCAGTCCCAACCCCGATGGGTCGGGCAACTCGGTCTGAATGAAGTAGGTCGCGTAGGCCCGGCAGGGTCACGGGTTGCTACACTGGGCGGCGACACTGCAGCGACTGGCGCGAAACGTGGGTTACCACGGGGAAGCTGCAAGAGGACTCATATGGGCCGCGCGCCTGGGCCGGACGTTCTTCTTTCTCCTCTGTGTGGGGATAAGGGGAACGTCCGTTTGTTGTAGGCCTACGGCTCTTTCGTCCTTTCTTCACGGAGGTTTTCCATGACTGCCCAGAATCCATCTGCCCAAAAACGCGCCCTGCTCTCGGTCAGCGACAAATCCGGCATCACCGATTTTGCCCGCGCCCTGCATGAGGGGGGCTGGGAACTTGTCAGTACCGGCGGCACCCTGCAAGTGCTGCTGGACGCTGGCCTGCCCGCCCGTGCCGTGAGTGACCTCACTGGGTTTCCTGAGATGCTGGATGGCCGGGTCAAGACGCTGCACCCAGCCGTCCACGGCGGTATCCTGGCCCGCCGCGAACCTGGTCATTTGGACCAACTGGAGACCCATAACATCGGCCCGATTGATCTGGTATGTGTCAATCTGTACCCCTTTCGGGAAACGGTAGCGCGGGGTGCGCCCGACCCCGAAGTGATTGAAAACATTGATATTGGTGGCCCGGCCATGATCCGCTCAGCGGCCAAGAACCATGCGGATGTGCTGATTCTGGTGGACCCGGCCGATTACCCGCTGGCCCTGCAGCCGGAGGTCGCTGTTCAGGACCGCCGCCGCCTGGCCGCCAAAGCTTACGCGCATACCAGTCACTATGACGCCGCGATCACCGCCTATCTGAGTGCGGAGACAGACGCACCACAGCCGGAGTTGCTCAGCCAGATCACGCTGGAACTGCATAGGGCGCACGAGGTTCGGTATGGCGAGAACCCCCACCAGTCCGGTGCAGTCTACCGCTGGGGCGAGGCACGCGGCCCGGTACTGGACGCGCAGGTGCTGTCCGGCAAGCCGATGAGTTTCAACAACTATGCCGACGCTGACGCCGCCTGGGCGCTGTGCCGCGAACTGGCGCAGACGCAAGCGGGCGCCGTGGCCTGTGTGGCCGTCAAGCACGCCAACCCGTGCGGCGTGGCTCTGGGCGAGAGCGTGACCCAGGCCTGGACCCAGGCGCGTGATGCGGATACCCTCAGCGTCTTTGGTGGTGTGGTGGCGGTCAGCCACCCGGTGGATCTGGAAGCGGCTCAGAGCTTCCATGGGACCTTTCTGGAGGTGCTGATTGCGCCGCAGGTCAGTGCCGAAGCGGTGGCCTGGTTCGCGGCCAAAAAGCCTGACCTGCGGGTCTTGCAGGCCGCTGCTGCCCCGGTAACTGGGCTGGATGTCCGGCCGCTGGTCGGCGGCTTCGCCGTGCAGGAGCGTGACACCCGGCAGTGGGACGACCTGTGTCCGGAGGTGGTCACGGCAGCGCAGCCCAGTGAGCAGGAGTGGCGAGATCTACGCTTCGCCTGGGTTACCGCTAAGTTTGCCCGCTCCAACGCCATTGTGCTGGCGCGGGGCGGCGTGACGGTGGGCATCGGTGCAGGAGCGGTCAGCCGCATCTGGGCCGCTGAACGTGCTGTGGCCAATGCGGCTGAGAACGCCCAGGGCGCAGTGATGGCTTCTGAGGCCTTTTTCCCCTTTGACGATGTGGTGCGTCTGGCCGCGCAGGCCGGGGTCCGGGCCGTCGTTCAGCCGGGTGGAGCCAAGCGTGACCCTGAAGTGATCGCCGCCGCCGATGAACTGGGCCTGAGCATGGTGATGACCGGCTCACGCCATTTCCGTCACTGAGCCGGAGTAGATTCTGGTGATGCGCGCCCCAGCACATCAGCTATGGGGCGCGTTTCTGCTTGGACTTGACCGTCCTTCACCGGGCTGCAGCTACACGCGCCGCCCGGTCTGCGGCATAGTAAAAGGACATGACAACTTCAGATACGGTACTGCTGAAAGGTAGGCCCCTCGCCGATCAGGTCACTTCCCAGGTCCGTGCCGTCATGAAGGACTGGGCCGCCGAGGGATTTCGTCCCAAGCTGGTGAGTGTACTGGCTTCGGATGATCCGGCGTCGCTGGTCTATGCCGAGAGCAAAGCCCACCGCGCCGAACGGCTGGGCGTCACTTATGGCCTGATGGACCTGGGTGCAAACGCTTCCCAAGACGAGTTGCAAGACACCTTGCAGCAGCTCTCGGCGGACAGTTCGGTTCACGGCATCATGCTGGAATTCCCGCTGGCACCGGGACTGGATGCTGGGGACGCCTTCTTGCACCTGACCCGCCGCAAGGACATTGAGGGCCTGACTCCGGCCAACCTCTCGCGGGTGGCCGCCGGCCAGGAACATGCCGCCCTGCTGCCCCCCACGCCCAGGTCGGTCCGCTATTTCCTGCGGCAGGCTTTCAATGACGATCTACATGGGCTCCGAATCGCCGTGATCGGGCCGGGCCGCACGGTGGGCCGCCCGCTGATCTGGATGCTGAACAATGCGGGCGCGACTGTGACGGTCATCAATCAGCACAGCCGTGATGTGGCCGAAGTGTTGCGCCCTCAGGACGCAGTGGTGGTGGCGGTGGGCGTACGTGGCCTGCTAACGCCGGAGCAGGTCCAGCCCCATCAGGTGGTGGTGGACGCCGGCATTAACGTGACCGACAGTGGAGTGGTGGGCGACGCAGCCCCTGAGGTGGCCGATAAGGTGCGGGCCATCACTCCAGTGCCGGGTGGCGTAGGTCCACTGACCAGTGCCCTGATGTACCAGAACCTGGTGCGGGCCGTACAACTGCAGCGCGGCGAGGAACCGGTAGACTTTGTCATTGACCTGGGGTGCCGTAAAGCTCTGGACTAACCTGCTGCCTGACGGTCCTAGCACCACCGGAAAGAACTCCCGCACCAGAGATGGTTGCGGGAGTTCTTTCCGGTACCAGCCCTTGGCGGGCAGAGGTTCAGCCAGTGCGCTGAATACGTCCGGCCTGCAGGTCAGCGCGGTACTCGTCCAGTTCACGCTTGACCACTGGCATCAGCAGGTACAGACCGATGATGTTGGGGATGGACATGATGAAGATCATGGAGTCGGAGAAGTCGATGATCGCGCCCAGGTCCATGCTGGCACCGATGATCGTCGCCACCAGGAACAGGATTTGGTAGACCAGGATGGCCGTCTTGTTCTCGTTGGTCAGGTAAGCCACGGCCTTGGTGCCGTAGTAGGACCAGGTGATGATGGTGCTGATCGCGAACAGGATAACAGCCAGGGTCACGAACCAGGTCATCTGAGGGATCACGCTGCCGAAAGCGGCGCTGGTCATGGTGACGCCCGACAGGTCGGGGTTGGTGTACACGCCAGTGACGACCAGGGTGAGTGCCGTCATGGTGCAGATAACGACAGTATCAATGAACGGCTCCAGCAGAGAAACATAACCTTCAGTCACAGGACGGTCCGTCTTCACGGCCGAGTGAGCGATGGCTGCCGAACCGATGCCGGCTTCGTTGGAGAAGGTGGCGCGGCGAATCCCCTGAATCAGTACGCCAATGACGCCGCCGGTGATGCCCTGTGGGGTGAAGGCACCAGAGAAGATGGAGGCGAAAGCGGCTGGAATGGCGCTGGCGTTCATGGCCAGCACAATCAGGGCACCGATGATGTACAGGCCGGCCATGAACGGCACCAGCTTATCGGTCACATTCGCGATGCTCTTGATGCCGCCGATAATCACTGCGCCCACGATCAGGGCGATGGCAATCCCCAGCAGCCACTTGTAGGGAGCTAGGGGGCTGGCGTCGCCGCCCGTAATGGAGATCAGCTGCAGTACGGTCTGGTTGCTCTGGAACATGTTGCCGCCGCCCAAGCTGCCGAAAATGGTGGCAACAGCGAATAATACGGCCAACACAGCACCCAGGCTCCCCAGACCGCGCTCAGCCAGACCGCGTGAGAGGTAGAACATCGGGCCGCCCGAAACGCTGCCGTCCGGGTTCTGACGGCGGTATTTCACACCCAGGGTACACTCCACGAATTTGGAGGTCATGCCCAGCAGGCCAGCGACGATCATCCAGAACGTTGCGCCAGGTCCCCCCAGGCTGATGGCCACGGCCACACCGGCAATGTTGCCCAGGCCCACCGTGCCACTGACGGCTGCCGTCAGTGCCTGAAAGTGGCTGACTTCGCCAGGACCATTGGAGTGGTTGTCGTATTTGCCGCGAACAATGTCAATCGCGTGTCTAAAGCCACTGAGGTTGATAAAGCCCAGATACAGCGTGAAGATGATGGCCGCCACCAGCAACCACACCACGATCAGAGGAAGTGATGCCTCGCCAATCGGCACCGAATAAAACACGGTACTGGCTACCGCGTTGCTGATCGGAGACAGAGCAGCGTTGATGCGGTCGTCCAGTCCGGTCGCAGCGGCAGGCGTTGCCGCAGCCAAGCCGGAAGCAGCGACGCTCAGCGCCAAGAGAAAGTTACCCAGTCTGCTCATATAGATCCTCCTTAGTCGTTCTGTCGGGGACGCTCTTTGGTACAGGGACCTGAAAGCTACTTTCAGACCACGGCGAAGCACCCGAATGGAAGTACTTCTACTCCCAACCGTCAGTCACTCGCCCGCTAATGAACAGCTATTCTTGGCGGAATTGAGATTCTTATCATGAATGAATAAAGATGCTGAATGATGTGAATATGATGAGATAGAGGGGTTTCGGTCAAATGTTTGTATGGCTGATTTTGTTGCGTGGGGCAACTTGTCAACTGATCGGGGCGATTTCTGAACGATCATTTATCTCGGGTATGAATATACGGTCTATTTATGCAGCTGCCGAAGCTCTGGTGGAGGTCGGTGGCCGGGTGGGTGATGGCCTCCGGGGACAAGAGCTATAGATAAAGGCCCCAACACATGCGCTGGGGCCTCCATCTGGGGAAGCAATTGCTCTCGTTGGAGGTGATTGGTCTGGTTGTCTCAGTTGCGCTGTACCCGGCAGTCAGGGCAGGTGCCATATAAGGTCACTTCGTGGCGCTCCACCTCGAACCCACCTGCAAACACGGTGCCGGTAGGTAGGTCTACTGGACAGATGTGCAGGGTGAAGACCCGGCCACATTGCCCACAGGCAAAGTGATGGTGGTGGCCCTGCCCGGTACGCTCATAGTGTGACTCCCCATCTACCGCCACTGCCTGAATCTGGTGCTGTTCGGTCAGGAGCTTGAGGGTTCGGTAGACCGTAGCAATACCCAGCCGCGGCAAAGTTTGCTGTGCCCGGCTGAGAATCTCCGGCACAGTGAGTGGACCTTCCGCTTCATCAATGACCATGGCAATGACTTCCCGCTGCTGGGTGGTGCGGGTCATGCTGCGAGCCCCTGCTGGCCTTTTGCTGTCATGGCAGCTGGGTCAAGGAGGCACAACTCAGGGTAGGGTCGTTTCATAGCCCCCAAGCTAGCAGAGCTGTGCCAGGCGGACTGTTGCCTGTAAAGCTTCTAGGCTGGCACTAGGGTCATAGGGTAAAGATAAAAGTCAGACGACTGAGGAGAAACTCTACACAGTCGTCTGACTTTTGCGTTTTCGCTTCCCTCCTCTCCCCTCAGTAGGAGAGAAGAAGGGAGAGCTTATTCTTCGCCGCTGCGGTTGCCCCAGCCACGATCGGCACGGGCGCGGGGGCGGAAGCCAGTCTCTTCAGGTGCGGAGGCCTCTTCGTCGCGGGAACGGAAACCACCGTCACGACCACCACCATCACGTCCGCCGAAATCGCGGTCATTACGGGGACGGAAGCCGCCACCATCGCGCCCACCACGGTCGTCGCGGGGACGGAAACCACCGTCACGTCCGCCGAAGTCGCGGTCATTACGGGGGCGGAAGCCACCACCGTCGCGCCCACCACGGTCGTCGCGGGGACGGAAACCACCGTCACGTCCGCCGAAGTCGCGGTCATTACGGGGGCGGAAGCCACCACCGTCGCGCCCACCACGGTCGTCGCGGGGGCGGAAACCACCATCACGTCCGCCGAAGTCGCGGTCATTACGGGGGCGGAAGCCACCGTCACGTCCACCACCATCACGTCCGCCGAAGTCGCGGTCGTTACGAGGACGGAAGCCGCCACCGTCGCGCCCGCCACGGTCGTCGCGGGGACGGAAACCACCTGAACGGTTGATGCCCATGGAGTCGCGCAGGTCACGCATCTCACGGCGCAGACCACGAATTTCCTTCGACTGAGCTTCCAGCATTTCGCGCAGGTCACCCATCACGGCCAGCAGGTCGTCTACATCAATGTATTCGGCATCGTCATCTTCGGCGTCAGCCGTTTCCCAATGGCCTTCCAGCGCCACCGTATCTTCGGTATCTGTGTCGTCTTCGCTCTCCAGGTCGCCTTCCAGTTCATCCTGGGCGTCCAGCACCTGGTCCTCGTCAATCTCGCCCTCCAGTTCGGGCAGTACGTCACGCACTTCCTGCGGCATATCGTCTTGCTGTGCAGCGCTCTGAGCGGTGTTCTGCGGCTCGTTGGCCTGCTGGCTCTGGTCGTGATCGGTCATGATAGTTCCTTTCCTGCCCCCAGAGGTCCGAATTCGGTGTAGGTCTTTCTCTCCTTGTTAACGGCAAGGCGGCAGTGGCTTCCAGTCTACCACTGCCCTGCTTGGGTCTACTGCGGCCCCCAACCTCATTTTGTGGCCCTGCACCATCTTTCGCCGCGTGGTGGTACAGCGAAGTGATCCATTAACCAAGCGGATTGCGCTGTGTTTGTGGGAACAGGACCACTGAGGGAGCACTCAGCGCTCAAAGTACAGCTTGAGGCCCAGATACAGGGGTCCATAGACCACAGCCGCCACCAGCACACCAATCAACAGGGCCAGCCAGATAGCCTGCTCATAGGCCAACCAGGCGGCTATACATGCAAAGGTGCCTACGCTGACCGCAAACATGATGGCGAAGCGCCGCGCCGTGTCTGTGGGTCTCCAGGAGTTGAAGTCCATAGCTCACAATATGACTACAGCGTGGTCTTTTGGTCCCATTGGGTACTGCATTGGGCGGGCAAACCTAAGGGTGGGTTGGCCAGACGACTGCGGCAACCCACCCATGTGACTGCAGAAAATACTGTTCTGGTTGCAGTTTTAGTTGTAGGTGCCTTGTATTGCCTGATGTTCAGGCCAGGCTATTGACGCTCCCACAAAGCCGTGTTACTATTTTGCGGTGCCTGCATGGCACCCCCTTGAAAGGCAGCTTCTGCATCTCCATGCTTAATGCTGTGCGTGTGGCCCCATCGTCTAACGGTTAGGACACCACCCTTTCAAGGTGGCGATACGGGTTCGAATCCCGTTGGGGTCACCAGAAATTTCCTCCGCTTCGGCGGAGGTTTTTTTATGCGGCATTTCTGTGACGGAGATGAGAAATTTGGGCCCTCATGGCCAAATCGTGATGCACTACACTGCGCAGAATGAAAGCCATTATTCCCGCTGCTGGCCTGGGAACCCGGATGCGTCCGTTGACCTTTACCCGTCCCAAACCAGTGCTGCGGGTAGCGGGTGCTCCTATCATTCAGCACGCCATCGCGTCTTTGCGGGCCGCTGGCATTCGTGAGGTGGGCGTGGTGGTATCGGATATCACCCGTGACGAGATCGCGCACGTCACCGAGCAGATCAGTGACATGCAGATTGAGCTGATTAATCAGCACCAACAGCTGGGGCTGGGACACGCGGTCCTGACCGCCCGTGAATGGGTCGGGGACAGTGATTTCTGTGTTTACCTGGGCGACAATCTGTTTGAGCGGGGCATCGCGCCTTATGTGGAGCAGTTTCAGCGATCACAGGCCGAAGCGCTGATCGCGCTGGTCGAAGTGAGCAACCCTACAGCCTTCGGCGTGGCCGAGATGGACGGTGAGCAGATCATTCGACTGGTTGAGAAGCCGAAAAATCCTCCCAGCAATCTGGCGGTAGCCGGGTTTTATTGCTTTACACCACGTTTTTTTGGAGCACTGACAAATCTATCCCCTTCTGCCCGTGGCGAGTATGAAATCACCGATGCCATCCAGGTCTTGATTGAGGCGGGTGAATCTGTGATGGGACAGAAGGTAGAGGGCTGGTGGAAAGACACGGGCCGCCCCGAAGACCTGCTGGATGCCAACCGTCTGTTGCTGGAGCGTCTGGAAACGGTCTGTGACGGCCATATTGAAGAGAGCCGCATTACAGGGCGGGTGCAGATTCCCGCCACCTCGCGGGTCGTCCGTAGCAAGATTGTGGGTCCAGTGCTGTTGGGGGAACATGTGGTGGTTGAAGACGCTTACATCGGGCCATTTACCAGCGTTGGCGATCATACCGAGATCCGTGGGGCCGAAGTAGAGCACTCGGTGGTGGACGCCGAAGCCAAGATCCTGAATCTGCCGACCCGTTTGCAGGACTGCTTGATCGGCTTACGTGCCCAGGTCCGTGGCGGGCGCACTGTGCCGCGTACGCACAAGCTGACCATCTCGGATGCCAGTGTGATCGAACTGGCCTGAGGTGAGGCATTTATCTTCCTTTCAGCGTGCTGCCCGGCGCAGTTTGCTGCGGGTCAGCGCCCTATCATGACCCCATGACCGATCAGACTCCTCTGCCACAAGTTCACCTGGGCCAGTTGCTGCGGACCGGGCAAGACGCCCACGCCGAAGGCGAAGTGCAGGAACTTCGCTATGAGCAGGGCGGCCCACAGGTGCTGACCTTTGCTGAGCCAGCCCCATACCGCGTAGATATCAACGGCGTTGGCGGCGACGACTTTTACCTTCAGGGCTACTTCCAGCCCACGCTGAATACCGAGTGTGCCCGCTGCCTGCGCCCGGTCGAGCTACCGCTGGACCTGCCCCTGGGGATGCTGATGCGATTTGATCCCTCCGTGGAGCAACCCTACATCGAAGAAGCCGAAAGCGGCGAAGAACTGCTGATGTTCGGCGAGCCGCTGCTGGACCTGAGCGGCTTCCTGGCAGAGACGGCACTGATCAGCGTGCCCCTGGTGGTGTTGCACTCGCCTGATTGCAAGGGGCTGTGCCAAGTCTGCGGCCAGGACCTGAATGAAGCCCTGTGTGAACACGTCGCCGCTGTACCGATTGAGGACGAAGCACAGGCCCGTCAGATTCTGGCCGACGCCGCCGACAGTCCTTTTGCGGCGCTGCGCGGTCTGGACTTGCCAGACAGTGTTGCCGAAGAGGAGGCTGACGAAGAACCCGACCTAGACCGTGGGGCCAAGCGCTCTTGAGCACTAAGCTGACCCACTTCCGCAGTGGGCAACCGCAGATGGTGGATGTCTCGCAGAAGGCTGTCACGGTCCGCGAAGCCACTGCGGAAGGCTGGGTACGCCTGCCGCCCGAGGCCCGCGCAGCCCTAGAATCGGGCACCACTCCTAAAGGTGATCCGCTGACCGTGGCGCGGTTGGCGGGGATTCAAGCGGCCAAACGTACGGCTGATCTGGTGCTGCTGTGCCATCCCCTGCCCATCACCGGCAGTCGCGTAGACCTGACCCTGGAGCCGCAAGGGGTCAGGATCGTGGCCACGGTGAGGACGGGGGGCCAAACCGGAGTTGAGATGGAAGCCCTAACGGCCGTGAGCGTAGCTGCGCTGAACGTCTACGACATGCTCAAGGCTGTCAGCAAAGCAGTTCAGATCGACGGTATCCGCTTGCTGCACAAGTCCGGAGGCAAGAGCGGAGATTACCGCGTAGATGACTTGCCGAGCGCCGTGACTGAGTCTGGCCACGAGAAGCCATCAGCTGAAAAATAGGAAGTGCAGCCATTGCCTGTTCAGCTGACGCCTCCACCACCTACAACCACAAAAGGAAGCAAGAGGTAAATCCAGATCTGGGATTCACCTCTTTTCGTTGTGATGACTTTCCCATCTGGGGCGTCATTGAATGCTGCAAATGAGCAGTAAAAAAGCACTGCCAGTAAGCAGCGGCACCCGAACGATAACCCTTATGGCTGCTGCCTTCCGACTCTGACCAGGTTCAGATTTCGCCCGCCGCGCTGCGCTGGCAATGCACCGCAGAGAGTAGCACAGGTTTGGGCCAGCTGACAAATGCTTTCAAGCTTAAGAGACACGAAAAAACCCACCCGAGGGGGGTGGGCGTACATCGCCTGTGGTGCTGAGGATGGGACTTGAACCCACACGGTGTGAACCACACGCCCCTCAAGCGTGCGCGTCTACCAATTCCGCCACCCCAGCAGGGGCCTTAAAATGATAGGGGTGGTCCAGGCCGAAGTCAAGGTACTGGCCTTGTGGGAGCTGCGGAGCGCGTGCTACTCTGGCCGTTGCCGCTGGTGTGGTGGAGGTTTTCTCCGGCTGGGCCAGACGGGACATCCAACAAGGGAGAATTTCCAATGATTGACAAGCAACAAGTGATTACCGACAACCAGCGCAAAGACGGCGACAACGGCAGCACCGAGGTGCAGATTGCTCTGCTGACCGCCCGTATCAACAACCTCAGCCAGCACCTGCAGGCCAACAAGAAAGACAAGCACAGCCAGCGCGGCCTGCAACTGCTGAACGGTCAGCGCCGCCGCCTGCTGAAGTACCTGGAGCGCAAGGACTACGACGGCTACATCGCCCTGACCGACAAGCTGGGCATCCGCCGCGGTCAACGCATCGTCAAATAATCCCAGGCATTCTCTGCATTTTGAATTGGGCCAGCCGCGAGGCTGGTCTTTTTAATAATTGTGGCGCATGCCCTGCGCACAGCTGGCCGCCTTCGCTTGTGGGCATAGAGGCATGTTCTGGGAGTTGGTGATGACCGCAAGCGTCCCACTTGACAGCCCAGGCCATGACCTGTAAAGTAAGCGAGCCTGATTTACGGAAGAGTGCCAGAGCGCACTTGGTGGATCAGCCGATAATGCCGAGGTGGCGGAATCGGTAGACGCGCTAGTTTCAGGGACTAGTGCCGCAAGGCGTGTGAGTTCAAGTCTCATCCTCGGCACCATCAAAGAAATTCCCCTTCCATCTGGAGGGGGGATTTTTTTGGTTCGCCAGCTTCGCTTTTCTAGTCCTGGCACCATCCTGCGAAAGCAGCGAGGCCCCTAAAACGGTTGCAGGCGAGCGCGTTTGAAGGATGTGGGACGGCGTTCCAGCCCGGCATACAGGTCGGCCAACGCCTGGGCACGTAGGCGCAGATCGTAGGCTTCGGCACTCTGGGTGGCTCCCACTTGCAGCGCAGGGAGCCGGGCAGGGTCAAGGGTGCGGAGCAGACCCGCAGCCAGAGCGCCAGGGGTGGGATCAGTCACACTGCCATTTTCGCCCTCACGCACCAGGTCCAGAGCAGCAGGGCTGCGGGCGGCGACCAGTGGGGCACCGGCGGCCAACGCCTCAATCATGCTCATGGGCAGCACCTCAGACGTGCTCGCAGTCACGAAGGCGTCGGCAGCCGTCAGCGCGCGCGGCACTTGCGCGTAGGGCAGTCCGCCAGTCATCAGGGCGCCTTCAGGCAGTTGCCGCGCCAGATCGGTGGCACTGGGACCGTCCCCAACAATGGCCAGCCGCAGCTCTGGGCGTTGTTGCCGGGCCTGTGCAAAGGCGCTGAGCAGAACAGTCAGGTTCTTTTCAGGGGCCAGGCGTCCCAGATACATCGCCAGTGGCGCCGCTTCGGAGAGTCCGAATTGTTGACGGAAGGCAGCGCCGTTTAGCGGCGAGCCGTCGGTTTCGCGGAAAGCCGAGAGGTCGACCGGATTGGGAAAAATCTGGACGTCGCCCTGAAATCCGTAACGGCGCAGCATGCCATGCATCGCCTGCCCAGGGGCCAGCACGGCGGACACCTCTGACGCAAACTGGACGATGTGCCGCCGCATGGCTGGAGCGGCCAGCCGTGGCGGTACAGGTGAGTAGTGCAGGTACTGGTCGTACTGGGTGTGGGCGGTGTACACCACCGGCGCACCCGAGCGGCGGGACCAGTCCAGCGCCAGTCTTCCCGCCAGGAAAGGGTGCATGGTGTGCAGGACGTCCAGATCGTCCAGCGGCAGGCGGCGGGTCAGAGAGCGGGGATGCAACAAGACCGGATAATCCGCTGGAGCTCCCAGCAACTGTGCGGCCCGGAAGGATGTGGGCAGGCGATACACTTCGCCTTCTTCGGCCCAGTCGGGGCGACGATGCTGGGCCGGGTGACGTGGGGCAAATACCCGCACATCATGCCCAAGCGCCCGCAAGCCACGCACAAACAGCGCAGTTGAGGTGGCCACCCCATTCTTGGAGGGGGGATAGGTGGCGGTGACGATCCCGATACGCACCCGAACAGTCTAAGGCAGAAGTTGGAGGGCAAAGGGCCAAAAAAATCCCTCTCCATGCAGAGAGGGGTCAGTGACAGAGACTGGCTTAGAGCCGAGCGCGAGACAGCCGCAGGAAGTGTGCGGCAGCACTGTCAGCGGGGTTCAGCTCTACGGCGCGGGCATAGCTCTGGGCCGCGTCGGCGTAGCGGCCAGCCTCGTACTGTACGCGGCCCAGCCACGACCAGGCCTTGGCATAACTGGGGCTGGATTGGGTCGCCTGCCGGAAGACCGTTTCAGCCCCGCTGCGGTTGCTGGCAGTGTACAGGTTGTAGCCCTGACGGAACAGCTGTGCGGCCTGCAGGGTGTACTGCGTCCCCTCAGCACTCAGGCTGAGGTTATAGGCATCCGACGCAGTGGCTCCGGGCAGACGGCTCAGGGCGGTGTAAGCGGTGTGGGCAGCCTGCGCGTCTCCCAGGTCTAGCGCTACACGGCCTGCTTCGCGCCAGGCCTCAGCAAAGGTGGGAGCTTGCTGTGCGGCAGCCTGAAAACCCCGCAGGGCTTCGGCTTTGCGTCCAGCGTCCAGGTCGGCATAGGCCTGACTGAAGGCACGGGTGGCGGCAGCACCGTACTGGCTGGCGCGGGCCGATACCTGCGCGAAATAGCTGGCGGTGCGGTCCTGAGGGTTCAGCTGCGCGGCGCGGGCATACAGGGTCTGGGCGCGGGCCGGGTCACCGCTTTCCAGGGCCACCCGTCCAGCCCAGGCGGCGCATTGGGCGTCTTCGGGAGCCACGTTGAGGCACTCATCCAACAGTTGCGCGGCTCCAGGCAAATCCTGACGGGTATAGGCCGCGTACGCCAGATTGTAGTAGACCTGCCCGGCAGCAGCACGGGCCTGAGGGGTGGCCTGCGTGCCCGCAGCGGCGAAATAGACCTGCCAGCTGCTCAGCGCCCGCGACCAGAAGCCGGTGGTCGTGTAGATGTCGGCACGCAGGGCCAGGTACTCGCTGTTGCCCGGTTCCAAGCGCACGGCGGCCTCGGCAGCTTCGGCAGCCTGTCGCCAGAGGGTCTGGTCAATAGAGGCACTCCCTGCCGGGTACTGGGCACGGGCCTGCTCAGCCAGGGTACGCGCCTGAGCCGCGGCCTGTGCGGCGTCACGGTAGCTTACCTGGGCTGGGGTGGCCGGCGTGGTGGCCTGTGCCGTGGTAGCAGCGGGGATCGGCACCGTCGTCTGGGCCTGGACTGCAGGGACCAGCAACAAGCTGAGCAGGGTCAAAGGAGTGAGGAAACGCATCGGATGGACCTCCGGGGGAATGACACGGCCTGCACCCATAAGGGCACAGGGGAGTATGGGCGTCCTTCTATTCCAGGGGCCAAGAAGGTGAGTGTGATGGGAAAAGCTTTAGGGGAGAGTCAGGTGCGGGGATCAGGCGGTAGGAGAGTTGATCTGCGCCCCATCCAGCGGCAGGGCCATTTCCTCTTCGTTCAGGCAATCTTCTTCGGTCAGCCACACAAAGCTGAGCGGCCCAAATTCGCGCTCCCAAAGGTCGGCTTTTTCCTGGGCACCCTGGCGGTCCAGCGTGTTGGGCACGCAGGCGGTCAGCTGCCAGCCTTTGCCGCTACGTTCCAGGGCTTCTAGGCGGGTGTGGCCACCGTAAGAGCGGTCCAGACCGTCAGCCACACGCAGGATGGCGGCCATTTGCGATACCAGCCGCTGGTCAGCCCCGCTCAGGACCACGAATTCTGGATGTGAGTCCTTGGGTAGGCTGCGGCGGTGATAACGGGCAATCTGCGCGACCAGTTCCACCTCGTCGGGGCCAAAGCCCAGCAGGCCGCCGTGCCGAATCAGGTAAGCCGAGTGCTTGTGGTGGCTGCTCTGGGCGATCAGCTGACCCGCTTCGTGTAGGGTGGCGGCAGCGCGTAGCAGGCCGCGTCCATGGCTGGGGAGGGCCTCACCCTGTTCGCACAGCTGGGTATAGAGTTCGCGGCTGAGGGCCGTGACCTGGCGGGCATGCGGCAGGTCCACCCGGAAGCGTTCGGCCAGGGCCAGGGCGCTGCGGTGCCGGGCGCTGAGGCCCGAAACATACTGCTCGTGGCGCTGCAATTCCTCGGCCAGCATACCCTCACGCAGCGCACCTTCGCTGATGACGGCGCTGCTGGCTCCCAGGACGGTGAGGGCCGTGTGCAGCACGGTGGCTGCCGCCACGATGATCCGCGCCCGCTTGGCAAAGGCGGGAATCTGGGCGCGTTCCTCCTCGTTCATCCGGCGCAGTTGCCCAATCAGTTCGCCCAGGTCTTCCACGCTGATCCGTAGGCCGTTGGTGCTGCTGGGGGTCAGTCCCCGACCAGCGGCCAGGGCCAGGGCCAAGTCCTGTGCAGTCCCGCTGGAGAGGAACACTTGCGTTGCTTCACTCACTCCAAAGCGTGCCTGGTACGGCTCCAGTGCGCCGTGCAAGTAGGCGACCAGTGCCCGGTACTCGGACTTGCTGGTGGGGTCGCGCCGCAAGAAGCGGTCCTGCATCCGAATCCCGCCCAGCGGCAGGCTGATCACGTCCTGGACCTCTTCGCCGTGCCCGCGTACGATTTCCAGACTGCCACCGCCCAGGTCCAACAGCACATTGTCCTCGCCAAAATCTACCGCGTGTGACGCGCCCAGATAGGTCAGCCGCCCTTCGCGCTCACCGCTGATGATGACTGGATAAACCCCGGTTTCCTGGCGCATCCGCTCGGCAATTTCGGGGCCGTTGGGGGCCTCGCGCAGCGCCGAGGTGGCGTAGACCCGCACGCTGGGCACCTCCAGAGCGCCTGCCAGTTCGCGGAAGCGCAGCAGGGCTTCACGCAGCCGCCCTTCGCCTTGCGGCGTCATATGCCCGCGTTCATCCAAGCATTCGCCCAGACGGGTACGAACCTTAAGGGCGTCCAGAACGCGGTAGTGGCCTCCCTGGGCCTCAGCGATCAGGAGATGGGTGGAATTGGTGCCAACATCGGCCACGGCAACGCGCATGGTTTCAGGCTAACCCATCGGACCAGGCCGTTATGCTGAGGCCCATGCGACATACCTGCAACTGGACGGACCTGCATGGCGCGGTGCACGCTTCGTTTGAGGGCCGCAGTGGGGGACACCGCTGGCTGGTGGCCTTGCCTGAAGCGGCGGAGGACCACTTGGACACCGTGCTGGCCGCCCTGAGCGCCCTGGACGGTAAGGGGCGAGTGGATCTGGTGGTGTTCGGTGAGCCACAGGCCGTGCAGGACGCTGCGCATGAGTTGCTGGCCCGCGGCGTGCTGCTGCTGGGTGAGGCCAGGCCGGAGCTGGCGGACCTGTCTCCCCGCCGCTGTGAACCGCCAGCGGTGCAGGCAACTTTAGAAGGCTGGATGGACGAGGTGCCGCACGGGCGCTGAATCTACCCTTGCCGCTGCCCAGTGCAGGCAATGACCTATACTCAGGCACGGTGTTACGCGCCGTGCTTTTTTTTGACCCCCGCCGCAGGCCAGCTGGTCAGGTGGCCGTGAGGTGAAGCCGCGTGTAACCGGAGTTGCAGCCATGTGGCCCTCAGGTACGCCGAACGTGCCTGGGACGTGGCCCGGCTGCCCAACCAAAGGAGGGCTGAAATGCCTGGTATTGCAATTATTGGAGCGCAGTGGGGCGATGAGGGCAAGGGCAAGATCACCGATTTTCTGGCCCCGGCCGCAGGCTATGTGGTGCGCTATCAGGGCGGAGCCAACGCCGGGCATACGGTGACCGCTAAGGGGCAGACCTTCAAACTGAACCTGTTGCCCAGCGGTGTGCTGCACAGCGGCACGGTCAGTGTGTTGGGTGACGGCATGGTCATTGACCCTGACAAGTTTCTGGCCGAGCGTGAGCAACTGGTTGCGGGCGGTCTGGAACCTGACCTGCGGATTTCCGACCGGGCCCATCTCGTCTTGCCGCACCACAAGTATGTGGATGGCCGCGCTGACTTTGTGGGAACCACCGGCAAGGGCATTGGCCCCGCTTACGCCGACCGCGCCCGCCGCGTAGGCCTGCGCTTCGGTGACCTGCAGGACGATCATGTGCTACGCGAGCGCCTGGAACGCCTGCTGGAAGCCAAGCCCAACTCCACCCGTGACGCAGGCTGGGACAGCGTGCAGACGGCCTTTGACGCGCTGCAACCCACCCGTGAGGCGCTGCTGCCCTTTGTGCAGGACACCGGCACCATGCTGCGCGCGGCCATCAAAGCCGGCGAGAACGTCCTGTTTGAGGGGGCACAGGCCACCCTGCTGGATCTCAACTACGGCACTTACCCGTTTGTGACCAGCAGCCACCCCACCGTAGGCGGTGTGCTGGTCGGTGCCGGTGTCAGCCACAAGGCGCTCGGCCGCGTGTACGGCGTCGCCAAGGCGTTCAACACCCGCGTGGGCCACGGTCCCTTTGTCACGGAGGTTCACAGCGACGAGGAAATCCTGCGCCTGCGCGGCGACGGTTCCAACCCCTGGGACGAGTTCGGCACCACGACGGGCCGCCCCCGCCGGGTGGGCTGGCTGGACCTGGAACTGCTGAAATACGCCGTGGAAGTCAACGGTCTGGACGGTCTGGTCATCAACAAGATGGATATTCTCTCGGGCTTGGAGACGGTGCCGGTGTGCGTGGGCTACGGCAGCGAAGGCCAGCCCATCATGCGCGAGATGAAAGGCTGGGCCAGCACTGAAGGTGTGCAGGACCGCGCCGGCCTGCCGAAAGAAGCCCAGGCCTACTTGGACCTGATCGAAGAAGTGACCGGCTGCCCCGTCGTCATCTTCTCGTGTGGCCCCGCCCGCGAACAGACCTACGGCCAGGTGAGCTGGGACTAACGCTCTGGTCCGGCGAGCTGGGACTGACCTTCCTGCCATCGGTTGGGTTAAATAATGATTTAACTCAGCCAAAGGGATGAGAAGAAAAGCGGGTTCCACACCTGGAGCGTGCCAAAGCATCTTTTCGTAATGGCATAGGCAACCGACGGAACCCGCATAAGGCAGACTGCAGGCCATGAGAAAGGAAGCGAGTTGACCACCCCACCCAACATCAGTGCTGCCGACGAGCAGATAGAAGTGCCAGGTCTGTCCGGCCTGACCCGCGACTGGCTCTCGGCCATCGGAGAAGACCCGGACCGCGAGGGGTTACAGCGCACGCCACACCGGGTCGCCAAAGCCTGGGGGTTTCTGACCGCCGGCTACGGGCAGACCCTGGAAGATGCCGCAGGCAGCGCTGTCTTTGCCGCCGAGGGCAGCGAAATGGTGATTGTCAAAGACATCGAGTTTTATTCGATGTGCGAACATCACATGTTGCCCTTCTATGGCCGCGCCCACGTCGCCTATATTCCCGGCGATAAGATTCTGGGCCTGAGCAAGTTCGCCAGAATCGTGGACCTCTATTCACGCCGCTTACAGGTGCAGGAGCGCATCACCACCCAGGTCGCTGACGCCATTGAAGAATTGCTCGAACCCAAGGGGGTTGCGGTGCTGATGGAAGGCATTCACCTGTGTATGGCGATGCGCGGCGTGCAGAAGCAGAACTCCAGCACGACCACCTCGGCCATGCGGGGCCTGTTCCGTAACGATCCACGTACCCGCGCCGAGTTCATGAGCGCGGTGCAGGGCACGCTGCGAAACCGCTGAGATCGGTGAATCGCTGACCCAGACGCAAAAAAGCGCCGCCAATGCAGATGCTCGTCGGCGCTTTTTATCCGTCTGGTCTTCAGCGCACGCGGACGCGCAGCACCATTTTGTAGGCTTCGCCGGGCGCGAGGCGGGCCACGGTCCAGCGGACATTGGTGTATTCGCTGGGCTGCACCTGCACGCGCTGACTGGTGCCGTTGACCACCACGGTCTTAAATAGCGGGGCTGCCCCAAAAGTCTTGCCGCCGTCAAAGGAATACTCGGTCGTCACATTCTGCGACCCGCCTGCCGAGGCCACAAAGACGGTGCCAGCGGGAACAGCCAGCACTGGACGGGCATGTTGCAGGGTGCGCTGTGAGGTGTTCTTGGCGCTCACTTCGTACTGAATCACGTCGCCGGGACGGGCGCGGGTGGCGTCGGGGTTCAGGCGTTCGGTGACGCGGCCACCTACTCCACGCACGCTGGTCACCAGATAGTCGTTCAGCACCAGTTGCAGTGGACTGGTCTGGGTCGCCTGAGCCGTCTGGGTCGTGGTGCCAGCAGAAGCAGTGGTCTGTGCCAGCGCGGGCAGGGCACTCAGGGTAAGCAGGGCAGCGGCAAGGGTCAGTCGGATTCGGTTCATCGGGGTTCCTCCCAGAATGGAGTGTCGCCTGTTATCAAGGCAAAAGTCATATCAGCGGGTCACCTGTGGGTTGGCGTCTCCATGACACAGCTTCTGTTTGCCAGTTTAGGTTAGGGCAGCTTACGGGATGCTGACCCTGAGTCCCGCTTCATCTTCCACACTTTCCAAGATGTCTGGCCTGACCGTCCATCCAGTGATTACAAAGGCAGGTCATGCAGGCTGTCATGATGGCTGGCACACATGACCAAGTACGGCCTGACCGCAGGCAAAGGGGGCAGCACCGCATGACCACAGGCAAGACGACCCGTTACAGCCGCTTCGAGGGCGAACTGGACTCCCTGGAAGCCAGCGAGCTGATGCAGATGATCCAAGAAGCCTTGCTGGGCCAGGGCTTCAACGACCCCTACGACCCCGACCCGGACGCCCGCCCCAGCATGGATGACCTGTTTGACGCCATTCTTGAAGCGCTGGCCGAGCGGAACATGATTCCCGAAGACCAGCTGCTCGAAGCCCTCCAGGCCGACGACATCTCCCAGACGCGTATCGGGCAGCAGATTGAGCGGCTGATGGACAAGTTGCAGGAAGAAGGCTTTATCCGCAAAGAGCTGGGCGAGGACGGCGGGGGCCAAGGCGGCGCGGGCGAGGGCGGCGAGGCCACCTTCCAGCTGACCGACAAGAGCATCGACTTCCTGGGCTACCGGTCGCTGCGCGACCTGATGGGCGGTCTCGGCCATTCCGGGGCCGGCTCGCACGACACCCGCGACTACGCCAGCGGAATAGAGATGTCCGGCGAGCTGAAGAACTACGAGTTCGGCGACACCCTCAACCTGGACACCACCGCCACCCTCGGCAACGTGATGGGCAAGGGCTTCGAGCAGCTGGAGGAATCGGACCTGGTCATCCGGCAGGCCGAATACCATTCCTCGGCGGCCACCGTGGTGATGCTGGACTGCTCGCACTCCATGATTCTGTATGGCGAGGACCGCTTCACGCCGGCCAAACAGGTCGCGCTGGCGCTGGCCCACCTGATTCGCACCCAGTACGCGGGCGACACGGTCAAGTTCGTGCTGTTCCACGACTCGGCCGAGGAGGTGCCGGTGTCCAAACTGGCCCAGGCGCAAATCGGGCCGTACCACACCAACACGGCAGGCGGGCTGCGGCTGGCGCAGCAGCTGCTGCGGCGCGAGAACAAGGACATGAAGCAGATCGTGATGATTACCGACGGCAAGCCTTCCGCGCTCACCCTGCCCGACGGCCGCATCTACAAGAACCCCTACGGCCTGGACCCCTACGTGATGGGCGCGACCCTGCGCGAGGTCGCCAACTGCCGCCGCAGCGGGATTCAGGTGAACACCTTCATGCTGGCGCAGGACCCGGACCTTCTGGCCTTCGTGCGCCGGGTGGCCGAGATGACGCGCGGCAAGGCATACTTCACCACGCCGCAGAACATCGGCCAGTACGTGCTGATGGATTTCGTGGCGAACAAGACCAAGCTGGTGAACTAGGTTTGCGCCCGTGCTGGAAGATGGTTGACGGACGGTGGGGGCGGAAACTTAAGGCGGATCACCTAGAATGCTGACCATGTTTTGGCCCTTTTCCTCTCCCGCAAACACTTATGGCTAATTCCATCCACCATCTTCCACCCACCACCGACGAGTTCTTCCGTCCTATCACCAAGGCCGCCGGGCAGGCCACCGGCGACTTCGGGATGATTGAGGACGGCGACAAGGTCATGGTGTGCCTCTCGGGCGGCAAGGATAGTTACACCCTGCTGGACGTGCTGCTGCACCTCCAGAAGCGGGCGCCGGTCCGCTTCGAGGTAGTGGCGGTGAACCTGGACCAGGGCCAGCCGGGCTTCCCGAAGGACGTGCTGCCGCGTTACCTGTCTGAACTGGGCGTGCCGTACGACATCCTGACCGAGGACACCTACAGCGTGGTGAAGGAAAAGGTGCCCGAAGGCAAGACCACCTGTAGTCTGTGCAGCCGCCTGCGCCGGGGCATCCTGTACGCGCACGCCCGCCGCATCGGGGCCACCAAGATTGCGCTGGGCCACCACCGCGACGATATTTTGCAGACGCTGTTCATGAACATGTTTTTTGGCGCTCGCCTCAAGGCCATGCCGCCCAAGCTGCAATCGGACGACGGCACCAACGTGGTGATTCGCCCGCTGGCCTACGTGGCAGAGAGCCAGATTGTGGCCTACGCGGGGGCCAAAGGGTTTCCCATCATCCCCTGCACTCTGTGCGGCAGCCAGGAGAACTTGCAGCGCAAAGTGGTGGGGGAGATGCTGGCAGGCTGGGAGCGTGAGCATCCGGGCCGCCTGAATAACATTCTGCGTTCGCTGACCCGCGTGACCCCCAGCCACCTGCTCGACGCGGAGCTGTACGACTTCGCCGGCCTGAGCGTGCAGCCGGCCGAGGGCGACCGGGGCTTCGACGCCGAGGAGTACCCGGAGCGCGAGTTCCTGTCGGGGCTGAGTGAACTCAAGATGCTGGGCTGAGGTTCACAGTGTCTGAGGGTCGCAGGGATTTGAGGTCGCGCCCCCGCCCTGCGCTCCGACCTTCACTGCGCCGGCCCCTCTGCGTCTGCCTGCGTCCCACCCGCTAGACTACCCCCATGTCACAGCCCAATAATCTCAGCCTGGAGCTGAAAGAACTGGTCGCTCAGATGCAGGCCCGCCGTACCAAAGTGGAGGCCGGAGGCGGCGAGGAGCGACAGCAAAAGCAGCGCAGCGGCGGCAAGATGACGGCCCGTGAGCGCATCGAGTACCTACTAGACGGGGGCAGCTTTCTGGAGATGTCCACCTTCGTCGAGCATGGCCGCAACCGCCTGATGGACGGCGTGGACGCTCCCGGCGAGGGCGTGGTGACCGGAAGCGGCACCATCGGCGGGCGGCAGGTGTTCATGTTCAGCCAGGATTTCACCGTGCTGGGCGGCTCTCTGGGCAAGATGAACGCCGCCAAGGTGGTCAAGGTGATGGACCTGGCCGCCAAGACCGGCTGCCCGGTGATCGGCCTGAACGACTCGGCCGGGGCGCGGATTCAAGAAGGCGTGGACTCCCTGAGCGGCTACGGCGAGATTTTCTACCGCAACGCCATCTATTCCGGCGTGGTGCCGCAGATCAGCGCCATTCTGGGGCGCTGCGCGGGCGGCGCGGTGTACAGCCCGGCGCTGACCGATTTCATCCTGATGAGCAAGGGGAGTTCGTACATGTTCATCACCGGCCCCGAAGTCATCAAGTCGGTCACGCGTGAGGACGTGACCTTCGATCAGCTGGGCGGCAGCAGCGTACACGGGCGCAAATCCGGCGTGGCGCATCTGGCGCTGGAAGGCGACGCCGCCGTGCTGGACGGTATCAAGCAGCTGCTGACCTATCTGCCGCAAAACGCCCGTGAACAGGCCACCCGCGCCGAGGTCAGCGATTCGCCCACCCGCGAGACCCCCGAACTGCTGGAGATGGTCACGCCTGACCAGACCCGCCCCTACGCCATGCACGGCGTGATCGAGACGCTGGTGGACCGGGGCAGCTTCATGGAACTCCAGCCCGACTGGGCCAAAAACATCATCGTGGGCTTTGCGCGGCTGAACGGCGAGAGTGTGGGCATCGTCGCCAACAACCCCAAGGTGATGGCCGGCTCGCTGAACATCGACGCGTCCGACAAGGCCGCCCGCTTTATCCGCACCTGCGACTGCTACAACGTGCCTATCCTGACCCTGGTGGATGTGACCGGCTTTCTGCCGGGCGTGGGCCAGGAGCACGCCGGCATCATCCGGCACGGGGCCAAGATGCTGTACGCCTACGCCGAGGCCACCGTGCCCAAAATCACCCTGATCACCCGCAAGAGCTACGGCGGGGCCTACCTCGCCATGAACAGCCGCGACATGGGCGCCGACGTGGTGTACGCCTGGCCTACCGCCGCTGTGGCCGTGATGGGAGCGGAGGGTGCGGCCAACATCGTGTACCGCCGCGAAATCCAGAACTCGGAGAACCCTGAGGCGACCCGCGCCGAGAAAATCCGCGACTACAAGGAAGCCTTCGACAACCCTTACGTGGCTGCCGGCAAGGGCTACATCGACGACGTGATTCCGATGGAAACCACGCGGGCGCAGCTGATTCAGACCTTTGCGATGCTGCGCGGCAAGGAAGAGCAGCGCCCCTTCCGCAAGCATGGCAACATCCCGCTCTAATTCCGGGAGTCATGTGCACTGCCCTGAGCATTCACTTGCTGGCTCAGGGTGGCCATAATTTGGCACGGAGGAGCTGGACGGCCTCAAAAGTTTACAGAGGGCAAGTAACCGTTAAAATGACGTTAGAGACGATGTAAACGCCTCCGGGCTGACAGAATGCTGACACACCCTCCCTAGACTCGCCGCATGAAATTGACTGCCAAGCACCTGTTCTTGCTGCCGCTGACGGCCATGCTGTTCGCCTGCTCCGAGCCGGCCACCACCACGACCACCACCCAAGAGACGGGCGAGGCGGCCACTGCGACCACCACCACGACCACCGAGACGGCCACCGAAGCCGCTGCTGAGACGGTCACCGAAGCGGCCACCGATGCAGGCGAGGCTGTAACTGACGCTGCGGCCAATGCTGGCGCTGCGGCTGGCCTGAGTGCGCCTGCTGCGCCCCACGCCGATGGCAACCTGACCGGCGCAGGTGCTTCTTTCCCCTTTCCCCTGTACTCCAAGATGTTTGACGAGTATGGCAAAGAAGTCGGCGTGAGCGTGAACTACCAGTCGGTGGGTTCAGGCACCGGCCAGAAGCAGATCATCGAACAGACGGTGGACTTCGGCGCCAGCGACAATGCCATGGACGACGAGAAGCTGGCCAGTGCGCCCGGCGAAATTGCCCACATCCCCATGGCCCTGGGTGCGGTCACCGCCACCTACAACGTTCCCGGCCTGGACCCTGCCACCACCCTCAAGATGACCGGCCCTGTCCTGGCCGACATCTTCCTGGGCAAGATCACCACTTGGAACGATCCCGCCATTCTGGAACTGAACGAAGGCGTGGAACTGCCCGGGCTGCCAATCACCGTGGCTCGCCGCTCCGACTCCTCGGGCACCACCGCCGTGTTTACCGACTTCCTGAGCAAAGTCAGCCCTGAGTTCAGCGACAGCGTGGGCATGGGCAACTCGGTCAACTGGACGGTGGGCAGCGCCGCCAAGGGCAACGACGGCGTAGCTGGCCTGGTGCAGAACACCCCCGGCGCTCTGGGCTATATCGAAGAAGCCTACGCACAGCAGAACAACATGCCCATGATGGCCATCCAGAACGCTGCGGGTGAGTTCATGCAGCCCAGCCTGGAAGGTGTGACTGCCGCCGCCGCCGCTTCTGAACTGCCTGAAGACATGCGCGGCAGCGTGACCAACGCTGAAGGCGAAGGCGTGTATCCGATGGCGTCCTACACCTACTTGCTGGTCTACCCTGAGCAGAACTACGCTGGCCGCGACAAGGCCCAGGGCGAGCGGTTGCAGCACCTGCTGCAGTGGATGCTGACCAGCGGTCAGGGCTACCACGAGGGCCTGCACTACGCCAAACTGCCCGACGCCGTGCGTGAACGTGCCCTGGAGATCGTGAATGGCATGACTTTCAACGGTCAGCCCATGAACCCCATGCAATAAGCGGGAACAAAACGTAACCACACCTAGGGGAGCGGCCCAGGTCAGGATTTGGTTTCTGACCTGGGCCGCTGGTATTGGATGCGGCCAGAACTCAGGAAGGTGGCAGGTCAGGTGCAAAAAAACTCCCCCCGGCAAGGGGAGGGAGCGGAGAACACCTTCTGAGAATCAGGGGTACAGGCCGCGCAGCGCACGTGCTTCCAGAACGCGGGTACACGCCACGATGTAAGCGGCGGTACGCAGGGTCACGCCGTGGCGCTCCTTGACGTCCCACAGGCTCAGGAAAGCGTCGGTCATGATGCGGTCCAGGCGCTGGTTAATCTCGTCTTCGGTCCAGAAGAACGAGCTGAAGTCCTGCACCCACTCGAAGTAACTGACCGTCACGCCACCCGCGTTGGCCAGAACGTCCGGCACCACGGTCACGCCACGGCTGGCCAGAATGTCGTCGGCGGCAGGGATGGTGGGGCCGTTGGCGCCTTCCACGATCAGTTTGGCCTTGATCTGATCAGCATTGGCTTCGGTGATCTGTTTTTCCAAGGCGGCGGGAATCAGCACGTCGCAGTCCACGGTCCAGAACTCCTCGCGGCTCAGCTCGTCGGTGCCGGGCAGGTCGGTAATCTTGCCCGTGGCGCTCAGGTGCTCCATCGCCTTGTAAGGGTCAATGCCCGCGGCGCTGTACACCGTGCCGGTCACGTCCTGAATGGCGACGATCTTGGCCCCGTGGTCGTGGAAGATGCGGGCGGCGGCGTTGCCCACGTTGCCGAAGCCCTGCACAGCAATACGGGCGCCTTCCATGTTGATCCCCAGCTTCTTCATGGCCTCGGCCCCGGTCACGAAGACGCCGCGTCCGGTAGCGTCACTGCGGCCCAGCGATCCGCCCAGCGCGATGGGCTTGCCGGTCACCACGCCGGTGGCCGTGCGGCCCACATTCATGGAGTAGGTGTCCATCATCCAGGCCATAATTTGCGGGTTGGTGTTGACGTCGGGGGCGGGAATGTCTTTTTCTGGGCCGATAATCAGGCCGATTTCGGTGGTAAAGCGCCGGGTCACGCGTTCCAGTTCGCCCTGCGAGTATTTGCGCGGGTCAATCCGGATGCCGCCCTTACCGCCGCCGTAGGGCACGTTCACAGCGGCGTTCTTGATGGTCATCCAGGCTGAGAGGGCCATCACTTCGGAGAGGTTCACGTCCTGGTGGTAGCGGATGCCGCCTTTGGCCGGGCCACGCGAGGTGTTGTGCTGCACGCGGTAGCCCTCGAAGTGGGCCACGCTGCCGTCGTCCAAGTGGATTGGCACGTCGACCACCAAGATGCGCTTGGGGCGCTTGAGGGTTTCGACCCAGTAGGCCAGGTTGCCCAAGTAAGGCGTCACGCGGTCGACCTGCTCCAAGAAGATCTCGTAGGCGCCGATGTTGTTGGGGTCCAGGTAGCTGGGAATATCGTGGGTGGATGTTTTGACGGGGGCGGGGGATTCGGTGGTCATGGCAGCTCCTTCGCTGGGGAATGCTCTGAGGAATGCTCGAGTGTGCTTGGGAAAAAATCAGGACTCAGGGGTAGACGCCGCGCATCTCGGTGGCACTGTTCAGGCGGCTGAGCGCCAGCACGTAGGCCGCAGTCCGCATGTCAATGCCGTTTTGCTCCATGACATTCATCACGTCGTCCAGTGCGCGGTTGATGTGCTGTTCGGCCACTGCTTCGATCTCATCGGCGGTCCAGAAGAAATTGGTGTGCGACTGCACCCATTCCACATAGTTCACCACCACGCCTCCGATGGCCGCGACCAGATCAGGCAGGACCCGAATGTCGCGCTCACGCAGGTAACGCTCGGCTTCGGGGAGCACAGCGCGGTTGGTGGCTTCGACCAGATAGGTGGCCCGGACCTTGTGGGCGTTGCCCGCATTCACCGTGCCAAAGTCGAAGGCCAGAATCAGCGCGTCCACGTCCAGCTCCAGGAGCTCATCCTTGGAAATGTCCAGTGCGAATCCGCACACGCTGCCGCCCTGCTCACGGTGTTCGGCCAGTGCTGGAAGGTCCAGCCCACTGCTGGAATAAATGGCCCCGTGACGGTCACTGACAGCCACAATCAGGGCGCCCTGCGCCTGCAGGAGCCGCGCTGCCTTGGAGCCGACATCGCCGTATCCGAAGATGGCAATGCGGGCATTCTTGACGCCCTGACCGCTGTCTTCCAGGGCGCGGGCGGTGACCATGGCGGCGCTCTGACCACGGGCGTCCTTGGTGGCGTATGAACCACCCAGGGCCATCGGCTTGCCCACGACCATGCCGTTGATTGAGGTTCCCCGGCCTTCGTTGAAGGCGTCGTATATCCAGGCCATGTGCTGCGAGTCGGTCCCCACATCCGGCGCCAGAATGTCCTCGTTGGGGCCGATCAGCTCGAACAGCTCCGAGGTAAAGCGGCGGGTCAGGCCTTCTTGCTCATGGGCGCTGAGGGTTTCCGGGTCCACATCCACTCCACCTTTGGCGCCACCCAGTGGCAGGTCGGCCACCGCGGCCTTGAGGGTCATGATGGCGGCCAGGGCCTCGCACTCGTGAAGCGATAGCCCCTCGCGGAAACGTACGCCGCCCATGCTGGGGCCGCGGGCATTGGAGTGTACCGAGCGGTACCCCTGAAATACCCGCACCTGACCATCATCCATCTTGACGGGCAGGTTCATCTTGACGCTGCGGCGAGGATATTTAAAGTACGCGAGTGATTGGTCCGTCACTTCGCAGTAAGGCAGGGCTTCTTGGAGCTGTTCCATCAGCCCCTGCCAGTTCAGTCCTGAAACCCTCATCTGGGCCTCCTTGGAAAATGGGGGAATGTGATGCACGGCCAAGCCAGGTCCATACGGCCAGGCAGGTGCCCAGAGCACCTACCAGAAAACTGCAACAAAGAGAGAGCCTGATTCATCGTGACAGTATGAGCATACACGCTGGCCCTCAGGAGTGTGCTCAGGTCTTGCTGCAGTGACAGCGGCTTATTTTCACGCTACCGACTGTATTTTTTCGCCTGTTCAGGCGGCTCTAAGACTGTGCGCCAGCTCACTGGGCTGCATAGAAGTTGGGCCCAGGAGGGCTGGTTTCAGACCTTCAGTGCAGATCTGGAATCAGGCGGTCCAGCAGGTCTTCCAGTTCCTGGCGGGCACTGCCGCCGGGAAGAGCATCCAGCGCTTGTCGGGCCAGATTCAGACGGCGGGCGATCTCAGCCCAGGTATCGGCTTCGGCGTGGTGTTCAGCGGCCAGGGTCTGGATGCGCACCAGATCACCACTCGGCGCGGCGCGGCGCATCAGGATGGTCCGGACTTCTTCGCCAGCCGGGCTGTCCAGCAGCCGCAGCACCGGCCAGGTGGCCTTGCCTTCGCGCAGGTCACTGCCCACCGGCTTGCCCAGCTCTTCTTCGCGGCCCAGCAGGTCCAGCAGGTCGTCGCGCAGCTGAAAGGCCATGCCCAGCTCACGTCCATATTGCCGCAGGGCCGCTTCTTGCTCCGGCGCCGCATTCAGCAGCAACGCGGGGGCAGCGGCGGCCAGTTCCAGCAGCGCCGCCGTCTTGCCGTAGATGATCCGCTCGTACTGCTCATACGACGGATTACCGTAGGCCGCCACCTGAAACTGCAGCACTTCGCCTTCACAGACCATGCTGGCGACTTCCCCAAAAGCGCGGGTCAGCCGGGCGCAACCGGGGAGATCCGACAGCAGCACCAACAGCCGCGAGAGCATAAAGTCACCGCTCATCACGCTCACCACGTTGCCGTAGCGCCGAAAGGCCGCTTCCTGGCCCCGGCGGGTATCGGCGTCGTCAATCAGGTCGTCGTGCAGCAGGGACGCCGAGTGCAGCAGTTCGATACACACAGCCAGCTTGACGGCAGCAGTATCGGGAGGTACGGCCCCCAGCGCTTCGGCGGCCAGCAGCGTGACCTGCGGGCGGATACGTTTGCCCCCGGCCCCCACCAAGTCTTCACCAATCAGCTCGATAAATTCCACTTCTGAACGCAGCACGTCACGCAACTGCTGCTCAAAGGCGGGCGTCAGGCCAGCGGATACAGCAGGTGGAACACACACGGAAACAGAAGGAGCGGGCTGACTCATGCCCGGCCAGTATAGGAAATTGCCGCCTGATCCAGCGGGATAACTGCCCCATTTGCCGGGCAGCCCGGATGGACCAGTGAGCCGCCCGGGGACGGCGGTCACTGCGGCTATGGGGGCAGACATGCTAAAAATAGGGGACATGGAAAGCGTCGTTGCACTGTTTCAGACCCCCCAGCAGGCCGCCAGAGCCCTGCAAGTTCTTGAGTCACGCGGCTTCGAGCGTGACCGTCTGGGTTTTGCCTGCACCAGCGCTGTGACCCAGACTGAAGTGGCCAGCGCCACGGGAGTCAGCCCCGAAGAGGGCGCCCCCGCCGGAGCTGGGGGAGTGATCAAAGGTGCCGTGATGGGTGCGCTGGCTGGTCTGGCGCTGACCGTGCCGGTCTGGATTCTGCTGGCCATGATTCCCGCCACCCAGGTCTATGTAGACGGCGGCATGTACGGCGCACTGTTCGGTCTGCTCGGCGGCCTGACGCTGGGCGGTCTGTTCGGGGCTATTTCCGGCTCCGATCACGGCGATTATGTGCGGCTGCTGCGCGGTTTCGGAATGCCCGCCACCCATGCTGAACAGGTGGTGCGCCGGATGAACGGTGGCGAGGTACTGGTGATTGCCCGTGACGAGGACGCCCAGCGTACCGCTGAGGCTTCTGCACTGATGCGTCAGCTGGGTGCCGTGTCACTGGAGAGTGTGGACAGCAGCGACGTGGCGGCCACCGATGAAGTGCCGCTGCAAAGCGAAGGCCGCGCCGACCTGGCCGCGCAGGAGTCCAGAGAAGGTGTGGGTCATGTGCCTTCGGCCCCGTCCGAAGCCAACCCGCCGCAAAGTGACCACGTGCGCCGCTAAAAACCAAGCATAGTTGGGGCGATTTCCTGAGGGGGTCGTCCTTTTTTATGGCCTTCGTCGGGCTGTCGCTGAAACTCTGAGCCGGATAGGCCGCCGAGTTCGTGCAGGGGATTGGTAGGCCCCACAGCAGAGCCACTCGGCCTTCTGCCCTATGATGCCTCTTATGCCTCCTCGCCGCCCCAGCTCACGTTCCAAGTCCCGGCCTCGCCGCTCAGCGCCGCGTGGCAACCCCGCCGAGTGGCCGCTGTACGCTGCCGAAGTGTTGCGTGGTCTGGAGGAAGTGGCCCGCACCGAGCTGTCGGCCATTGCCGGGCTGGATGTGCTGAGCGCCGCCGATGAGGAAATTCGCTTTCGCTACGCTGGTGCCACCGAGCGCCTGTCACGGCTGCGGAGCGTGGTCGCGGTCTACGCTGTGCGGCAATGGGACGTGCCGCGCCCCCGTGGCCTGCTGGGCCACCAACAGCTGGGCGAACTGACCAGTTGGCTCCGCGGGGTGGCCGAGCAGGGCGGACACCGCTCCTTTCGCCTGTCGGCGGCAGGGCGCGAGACGGAGGTCATGGAACGTCTGAGTGCGGAAGTCGGTCAGGCGCTTGGCCTGCCTGAACATCCCGAAGAGGGCGAGTTGCGGCTGCGCCTCCGGCCTGCTCCGGGCGGCACTGGCTGGGAGGGACTGGCCCGGTTGACCCCCCGGCCCCTTTCGGCCCGTGAGTGGCGGGTCTGCAACCGCGAGGGTGGGCTAAACGCCGCCACCGCTTATGCGGCGCTGGCGTTGGCGGGCCTACGAGTCAAGGACCGGATCTTCAACCCGATGTGCGGCAGCGGCACCCTCCTGGTCGAGCGAGCGCTGATGGGCCCCTATGAGGCGATGGTGGGCGTGGATATTGACCCCGAAGCCGTCGCCTGCGCCCGCGCCAATCTGAAAGCAGCGGGCCGGAGCGTGGAAGTGGCGCAGGTAGATGCGCTGAACACGGGCCTGCCACCCAGAACCTTCGACCTGATCGTGGCGGACCTGCCCTGGGGCGACGACATCGGCACCCACGGGGGGAACGCCGAGATGTATCCGGCTTTCCTGCGCGAGATGCACCGGCTGTGCTCCAAGGGCGGGCGCATGGTGGTGGTCACCCATGAGTTGCGGCTGTTTGAGCGTGTAGCGCAGGAATCTCCCTGGGAGGTCCGTGAACTGACCCAGGTGTACAGCGGTGGGCACCACCCGAAGATTTACCTGCTGACCCGCTGATTGGCACAGGGCAGCGGGTGGGACAATTCACGGGGACCCTCCAGCCTAGACTGGACCCCATGATGCCGACCCGCTCACTGTACCGCCGGATACTGCCAGGTTTGCTGCTCCCCGCCCTGCTGGGAGCCTGTTCACCGTCTGATTCGCAGACCACAGTAAGCGAACCGGGTGTCACTGCCCCAGCAGAGCCGATGGCAGATCACAGCGGCCATACCACTGACGCTGTTGCCAGTACCGGCGTGCTGCCGCTGGAAGCCGGAACTGCCACCGTGACCGCGGTGCCGCCGAGCATGAAGGAAACTGCCGCCTATGTTACCCTGACCAATCCCACGGACAGCGACATCGTGCTGGTGTCGGCGGCCAGTCCGGCCGCGGGTCACGTCATGCTGATGCGAACCGAAACCACTGCGGCAGACGGGGCCAGCAGCAGCGGTATGGTCGAAACGCCCAGCCTGACCGTGCCTGCTGGTGGTGAGCTGGTGCTGGCCTCCGGCGGTGATCACCTGATGCTGATGGATCTGACCGGGCCGCTGGAAGAAGGCCAGACGGTAGACCTGACTGTGGTGGCCGACGATGGCCGTACCCTGGACCTGAGTGCCGAGGTGCGCAGGCCATGACCGCCTCGCCCCAGCCACCGGCCACTCCGCCACAGGAGCCGATTGCTCGCCCCTGGCAGCAGTCGGCGCTGTTGGCGCTGATTGCTGTGGCGCTGGTGCTGGGCATCGCCTGGGCCTACGCCCGCTCGCAGAGTGCCTATCCCTTTTATGGTTCGGTGGTCAACCAGCCTGGACCTGCCCTGGCCTTTTCCGGCACCGACGGGCATGGACAGCCCTGGACCTTTCAGCCACAGGGGCAGGCGACGCTGCTGTTTTTCGGGTTTACCCACTGCCCTGACATCTGCCCACTGACGCTCAAGTACCTCGGTGAGATGCGCGCACGTCTGACCCCGGAGGAACGCGAGCAGGTAAAGGTCCTGTTCGTGTCGGTGGACCCGGAGCGCGATACCCCTGAGCGGATCCGTGAGTACGTGGAGTTCTTCGGTGAGGGCACTGGGGTACGTGTTCCCGAACCTGAACTGAGTCAGGTGGCCCAGGGCTACGGTGTGGCTTACGGCAAGGTGCCGGTAGACGGGCCGCTGGAATACCAGATTAACCACACCACCGCCACCTATCTGATTGACGCTTCGGGCTATACCCGGGTGATGTGGGATTACACCCAGCTGCCGGACGTGGACCGTATCCTGCGCGATGTGCGCTATGTGATGAACAATCCCAGGGACGTGTCGGCGGCGCGGTCCGAGCCTCAGCGGACGGCAGCTCAGTTGACAGCGGCTCAGCTGACGGCAGGAGTGCAGCCATGAATCTGAACCCTACCCTGGCCGATCTGCTGACCCTGACCTTCAATCCGCTGGTCTGGGGTGCGCTGGCTGCTGCACTGGGCCTGTACCTGTGGCAGTTTTCGCGCTGGCGGGCAAATGCTGAGCGGCGTCAGGACTGGCCGGTCTGGAAAGTGGTGCTGTTCGTCCTGGGGCTGCTGGCCACGCTTTGGGCCTTGCAGTCCAGTGCGGCGGTCTACACCGTGAACTCTATGGCGCTGTATATGGTCCGGCTGATGGTGCTGGCCGAGTTGGTGCCGCTGCTGCTCTTGCTGGGGCTACCGCGCCGGATTCCGCTGGCCCCAGGGTCACCGCTGGGGCGCATCTTCAGCGTGCTGCTTGACCCGTGGGTGGCCTTTGCGGTCTGGACCGCCGTGATTCTGTTCTGGAATATTCCTGCCGGATTCAATGCCAGTATCGTCACCAATACGGCGGCCATCTTGCTGCCTGCGCTGTACCTGATCAGCGGCACCATGATCTGGGGAGCCATGCTGCGCCCACTGCCCAGCATTCAACCGGGTACTTTTGGCAAGCGGGGTTGGTTCGGGTTTCTGGCCGCCCTGCCGATGATGTCCATTGCCGCGTGGTGGCTGTACGCCCGTGAGGTGCTGTATCAGCCGTACGTAGGCGCAGTCTGCCTGTGGAACCTGACCCCGCTGCAAAACCAGCAGATCAGTGGCTGGATCATGATGCTGGCTGGGCTGCCCGCACTGGGCCTGGCCATTTTGCAGTTGATGGCCTGGCTGATTGAGATCTCCGAGGGCAGTGGCCAGCAGCGCCCACCGCCTCCGGCCCAGACCTGAGCCGGTCCGGTCAGCAAGCCGACTGTGAGGAATCTTTTAGCGCGGCGTCAGCCGTCTGAGAGGTTCCTTTCTTTATGATGTACATCACCATGAACATAGAAGAACTGTTTCGCCAACATTTTGGAGCCGACAGCGCCCGGCAACTGGGCAGCGCTGCGGGGCTGACCGACGATCAGGCGGCACGCCTACTGGACCGTACTGTGCGCTGGCAGCTGGAAACCCTGGCCCAGCAGGCCAAGAGCGAAGGTGTGCGCTCCCAGATCACCGAGGCCATTGATAACCTGCCGCGCTTCCGCGATGTGGCCCATGGTCTGCAGGAGCAGGGCGGCGCCGACTCGCTGCAACTGGCCGGCGAAATTCTCAGCCCCGGCCTGCTGGGCAGTGACCAGAGCGATATGGCCGGGCAGCTGGCCCGCGTGGAGGGTGCGCCGCAACCCGCGATTGCCCGCCTGCTGAACATGTCGTTGCCGCTGCTGCTGAGCTTTGCGGGCCAGGCCGGACTGAACCGGGACAGTATGACCCAAATCATGTCTACCATTCGTGCGTCGGGCGTGCGCCCACGTGCTGTGGGCGGCTCCTACGTGTCTCGTGCCGGGGCACTGAGCAATGCCCCGCAGTTCCGCGATCAGGGGAACGGTGGTGAAACAAAAAAGTCCCCTGAAGCTCCGCAGGCCAGCTCGTCCCGGTCACAAGTAGAGATGTCGGCAGCAGGTGTGCGCCCCTCGCAGCCGGAGGCAGTCAGTCCAACCCAGGCAGAACGCCTGGCCCAGTCTGAGCCAGTCAGTTCCCAGCCACAGCAGGTGGCTGGCACCAACTATTCCAAGGACAGCGTGGCCTCGGCCCTGCTGGAAGACGCCGAAGTGCCCAGCCCCGAAGAACTGGAAAAACTGGCCCAGGCCCGCAATGTGCAGCCTGCCGCTCCCGTCACCGAAGCGCCGCAGTCTGCGGTGGTCCCCACTGAACCTGTTCCCGAACCAGAACTGGTACCTGAGCGTGACTACTCCAAGGACAGCGTGGTCTCCGCCCTGCTGGAAGACGCTGAAGCGCCAGCCGTTACCACCCCAGCTCCTCCCACAGCAGAGCCGACTGCATCTGTAGCGCCCCAGCCTACGGCGGCAGTGACGCCAGCTCCGGTTGCTCACACCCAGCCCAGCTCACCTGTTCAACCTGCGGCTCCTGCGGGTGCCCCGACTGCATCTGCTCAGCCTGATCAGCGCCCGGCTCCCGCTGCCGACGCACTGGCCGCTGCTGCCGCCGCAGCTGGCGTAGGTGGTGGGGCCGTTCAGGCGGCCCAGCCCGCCCCTCAGGGGAGCAACCCCTGGAAATCGGCCAAGCCAGTGGTGTCCGGTTCGCAGCCCTCGCAGGCTCAGCCGGCCCGCGCCGCTGCGCCCGCGCCTGCTGCACCCCGTGCCGTACCCGTAGCTCCTGCCGCCGCCGCGGTGTCCACGACATCTGCAGTGGCTCAGCCCGCCGCGCAGGATCAGGCCCTCAGTGCTGATAACCTGCTGACCTTTTTCCGCGAGCAGTTTTCGGGTGAGGGGACCGCCGCCCTGGCCGAAGCCACCGGGTTTGGCCGCCGCGATGCTGGCCGCGCCGTACAGGGAACTGTCCCCGTCTTGCTCAGCGCCCTGGCCCAGAAGGGTCACAACGAGGCTGGAGCCGCCGAGCTGCTGAGCCTAAGCAATGACTTTGGCCGAGTCGTACAAACGGGCGGCTTGAATATGGACCTGCTGAGCAACCGTGCCGAACTGGGTGCGATGGAAGTGCGTGGCCTGAGCGTGTTGGACCGTTTGCTGGACAATCCAGGCGAAGTCGGCGGCCGTCTGGGTACTGCCCTGGGAACGTCAGGTGAGCAAGCAGGCCGCCTGCTGGCATTGCTGACACCCTTCGTGCTGGGTCTGCTGGGGAGCCGTGCCCAGGCGACCCGCACCGACGCTGCTGGCCTGAGCCGGGTGCTGGCTGGACTGACTCCAGGCAAATTGGAAGGTCTGCTGCCCCAGGGTATGGGCGTGCTGAAGGCTTTGCTGGGCGCACAACTGTTTGGCGCTGCTCCCAAGGCGCGGCCCACCCTCCTGGAAACCAAGCAGGCCAAAGCCACCCCACTGGCCGAAGAAGAGCGCGTGGTGGTCAAGGAGCAGCCCGCTCCCGCCGTGCAGCCGATGACCCCCGAACCACCCCGTCCGGTCACTCCTCCCCCCGCCGAGCCGGAACGCGGCGGCTTCCCCTGGTGGATCATCCCGCTGCTGTTGCTGGCAGGCCTGGCCTGGTACTTCACGCAGAACCGTGCCGAACCGGTACCTGCGCCCACGCCGGCCGCCACCGAGCAGACCACGACCCCACCGGCCGCCGAGCCCGCTGCAGCCGCCCCTGAGGCTGCCCTCACGGTGCTGGAACCCGCTGACGGCACCACGGTCGCTGCCGATGGCTTTTCCATGACGGGTACGGGCGGCGCTGGCGACTACGAAGTGTTCGAGAACGGGACTTCAGTCGGCAGCTTTACTGCCGAGAGCGACGGCGCCTGGACCACCGACATCACTGCGCCAGCTGTGGGTGACAACACTTACGCCATTTGGGATGAAAGCGGCAACGAAGTCGCCACGGTGAATGTGACGGTCGAGTAAGCCCGGTTCAACTTTCTGAAAGCGCCTCCACTGTGGGGCGCTTTTTATTGCTCCCGCAGCCACTCCGCTGCCCAGCGCCCGATATAGCCGCGCATGGGGGGGAGCGCCTCCACGCTGAACCAGCGCAGCTCTGCCACTTCCACGCCGTCCGCCTGCGGCACTCCTTCCCAGGCCGTGACCCGGTACAGCGCCGTGTAGAAGCTGGCCTGGTGGCCGTTACCCAGCGTTCGCAGCGGGGTGGTGTGCAAGGTCAGCAGCTCCGCGTCCAGCACGGTCAGTCCGGTTTCCTCCTGCACCTCGCGGCGCAGCGTCCGCTCCGGCGGCTCGGCCAGTTCGCACAGGCCGCCGGGCAGGCTCCACACGTCGTCTCGGCCCACCAGCCGCTGCAACAGCACCCGCCCCTCAGCGTCAAACATCAGGCCCGCCGCGCCCATCAGGTTGACGGGCGCGTTGCCGATGATGGTGCGGAGGTCGGTGATGTAGTCGGGCGGGGCAGAGGTGGGCATGGGACCGATTGTGCCAGAAGGGGTGGCCGTAATCGTCCAGCGAATCGGCCCTCGCTGGACGATCGCCTTCCCGTCAACCCCCTGCCTCACTGACTCCTGGCCCCGGTCCCCTCTAAGCTGGGAAGATGACCGCCGCCGACCCTGCTCTGCCCCAACCAGGCGCCCCCCATATCCACCTCCCCGACGGCTCGTGCTGCGCGCCCAAGCGCTTCGCGCACCTGCACCAGCACACCCAGTACAGCCTGCTGGACGGCGCGGCCAAGCTGAAGGACCTGCTGAAATGGGCCAAGGAAACCACGCCACATGACCCGGCGCTGGCGATGACCGATCACGGCAACATGCACGGGGCGGTGCATTTCTACAACTACGCGCAGGATGCCGGGGTCAAGCCGATTCTGGGCTACGAGGCTTACGTGGTTCCCGGCTTCGGGACGCGGCGGGACCGCACGCGCGGCCAGGACGGCGAAAAGGGCATCTATCACCTCACGCTGCTGGCCCGCGACTTCGAGGGCTACCAGAACCTCTGCCGTCTGAGCAGCCGGGGCTACACGGAAGGGTATTACTACAAACCGCGCATCGACCACGAGCTGCTACAGGAGCACAGCAAAGGCGTGATTGCCTTTTCCGGCTGCCTGGGGTCCGAGGTGCAGCAACTGCTGCTGATGGGCCGCGAGGCGGACGCCAAGGAACGGCTGCTGTGGTACCGCGACCTGTTCGGGGAGAACTACTTTATTGAGATTCAGAATCACGGCCTGAAAGAACAGGGCCGTAACAATCCGATCCTGAAGGCCTGGGCGCAGGAACTGGGCATTGGGATGGTGGCGACCAACGACGGCCACTACGTCAAAAAGGAGGACGCCACCCCCCACGAGGCGCTCCTGGCGATCCAGACCAAGGCGACCCTGGCCGACGAGAACCGCTTCAAGTTTCCCTGCGACGAGTTCTACGTCAAGAGCCTGGAGGAGATGCAGGCGGCGCTGCCGGTGGCCGAGTGGGGCGAGGAGGTCTTCGATAACTCCGCCCATATCGCGGATATGTGCAACGTAGACTTGCCGGTGGGTAAGAAACGGGTGTACCAAATGCCCGCCCTGCCGATTCCCGAGGGCCGCACGATGGCCGAGGAAATGCGGGTGCAGACCTACGCCGGCATGATGCGGCGCTACCCCGCGCACGCCACCGAGAGCGTGCTGCGTGACTATGCGGGGCGCTCACTGACGGCCCTGGGCGCAGAGGACGCGGCCAAAGTCACGGCCCGCTCCGGCTGTCAGCCTCATGACTGCAGCATGGACGAGCTGCTGACCCTGCTGGCGTTTATGGGCAGCGAGTGGGAGGCGCGTGGCAAGGCAGCGGGGGAGAAGTTCACGCCTTACCCGGCCCTGGAGGCGATGGAGGCCGAGCTGGAGGGCGGCACGCTGCCCGAGTACGCCCACGAGGACTGCCGCCGCGCCCGCGTCAAAGACAGTGACACGGCGATTGACCCCGGTACGGATGAGGCGGACGAGGAAACCACACGCGGCCACCACCGCCACGCGCTGACCATCCTGCGCCGCGCCGAGTACGAACTCTCGGTGATCAACAACATGGGCTTCCCCGACTATTTTCTGATTGTCGCGGATTACATCAACTGGGCCAAGGACCAGGACATTTCCGTGGGGCCGGGGCGCGGGTCCGGCGCAGGTTCGCTGGTGGCCTACGCCATGCGGATCACCAACCTTGACCCCCTGGAATTCGACCTGCTGTTCGAGCGCTTTCTGAACCCGGACCGCATCTCCATGCCGGATTTCGACATCGATTTCAACGACGCCCGCCGCATGGAAGTGGTGGAGTACGTGCAGCGCAAATACGGCGAGGACAAGGTGGCCCAGATCGCCACTTTCGGAACGATGGCGTCCAAGGCCTGCCTCAAGGACGTGAGCCGCGTGATGGGCGTGGAATACGGCAAGGTGGACAAGGTCTCCAAGCTGATTCCGGTCAAGTTCGGCAAAAGCTACTCGCTGGAACAGGCCCGCGAAGCTGTCCCCGACATCGCGCAGATGCTGGGTGAGGACGAGGGGCTGCGCGAAGCCTACGAGTTCGCCCAGAAGCTGGAGGGGTTGACCCGTCACGCCTCGGTTCACGCGGCGGGCGTGGTGATCGGACGCGAGGAGCTGACCAACCTGGTCCCGGTGATGCGCGACACGTCCGGCAGCGGTATCGTCTGCCAGTACGACATGAAGGCCGTGGAGGACATCGGCCTGATCAAGATGGACTTTCTGGGCCTGCGGACGCTCTCGTTTCTGGACGAGGCGCGGCGCATCCTGCGCGAATCGCGGGGCATCGAGATGGACTTTGACGCGATTCCCTTTGACGACGAATCCGCCTTTGACCTGATGAGCCGGGGCGACACCAAAGGGGTATTCCAGCTGGAAGGGGCCGGCATCACCGACGCCAGCCGCCGCCTGCGCCCCCGCCGCCTGGCCGACATCATCGCCCTCAGCGCACTGTACCGCCCCGGCCCGATGGAGAACATCCCCACCTACGTGCGCCGCCACCACGGGGTAGAAGAGGTCACTTACGAGGATTTCCCCAACTCCGAAAAGTGGCTGGAGCCGATTCTGCGCGAGACCTACGGCATTCCGGTGTACCAGGAACAGATCATGCAGATCGCGTCCGACGTGGCCGGGTACAGCTTGGGTGGGGCCGACCTGCTGCGCCGCGCGATGGGCAAGAAAGACGCCGCCGAGATGGCCAAGCAGCGCCAGCTGTTCGTGGAAGGAGCGGCAGAAAACGGCGTACCCAAGGACGAGGGCAACAAGCTCTTTGACCTGCTGGACGCTTTTGCGAACTACGGCTTCAACAAATGTCTGACGGGCGATACCCTCGTGCCCACCCTCGGCGGCGAACTGCGGCGTATCGAGGACCTGTACCGCGAGGGCAGGGGTGTGCAGCTGCCCAGCGTCAACGCCGGTTATCGCCTGGAACTGCGCCCCACCGGGCAGTTTTTCGACAACGGCGTCAAGCCCGTCTTCAGGGTGAGGACCGCGCTGGGCCGCGAACTCACCGCCACCGGCAACCACCCGCTGCTGACGCTGGACGGCTGGCGCAACGTGGAGGACCTGGGCGCTGGGGACCGCATCGCCGCGCCCGCCCGCCTGCCCGAACTCGGCGCGGAGAGCTGGCCGGCGCACGAGGCTGCGCTGCTGGGCTGGATTCTGGCCGAGGGCAACACCTGCCACCCGCACGGCGCGTACCTGTACAGCCAGAACGAAACGCAGGTGGCGGACATGGTCGCCTGTGCCGAAGCGTTCCCGAACACCCGCCCCACCGTCAAGGAGCGACCGGAGCGGCAGAACGTGTACGACATCTATCTGGGCTGCGGCATTCGCGGCAGCAGCGGGGGCAAGTCCGGCGTGCGGCTGTGGCTGGAAGACCTGGGTCTGGTCGGCGTGAAGGCCACTGAAAAAGCCCTCCCCGCCGCCGCTTTCCGCCTGAGCAACGCCAGTCTCGCCGTGCTCGTCGGGCGCTACTGGTCGGGCGACGGGTTCGTTTATGGGATGGGCAACGCGGTGCCCTACGCCGCCACCTCGTCCCGCAGGCTGGCGGACGACCTCGCCCACGTCCTGCTGCGGCTGGGCATGGTCGCCCGGGTGACGCAGAAGCATTTCGGCTACGTGCGCGGCGAGGACACGGCGGGCCGCACCGGGTACACCGTTCACCTCGTCGGGCGGCGCAGCGTGGAGCAGTTCCTGGCAGTCGTCGCGCCGCATCTGGTGGGGCGGGACGCGCAGGTGGAGGGGCTGCGGGCCTACTACGCCGCCGCTCCGCTGGGCCGCGAAACGCGGGACACCGTGCCCGCCAGCATCAAGGGCCGCGTGCAACTCGCCAAAGACGCCAGCGGCCTGACCTGGCGCGAGGTGGAAACGCGCTCCGGCGTGTGTACCAAGGAGTTTTACGGCGCGGCCAGGGCGCACAAGAAGGGCTTCCGCCGCACCACCATTCAGACCCTCGCCGATTTCTTCAGGGCCCCCGAACTGGCCGACGCCTGCTCCGACGACCTGTACTGGGACACCATTACCAGCATCGAACCGGCGGGCGAGGCGCAGACCTACGACCTGGAAGTGCCGGGAACGCACAACTTCGTGGCGAACGGGCTGGTCGTCCACAACTCGCACTCGGCCGCCTACGGCGTCATCACCTACCAGACCGCCTGGCTCAAGGCCAACTACCCGGTGGAGTTCATGGCCGCGCTCCTCACCGTCGAGCGCCGCGACTCGGACAAGGTGGCCGAGTACGTCTCTGACGCCCGCAAGATGGACGTGCGGGTGCTGCCTCCGGACATCAACCGGTCCAGCTCCGATTTCGCCGTGGCCGGCGAGGAGATTTACTTTGGTCTGTACGCCATCAAGGGTTTAGGTGAAAACGCCGTGCAGCGCATCCTGGAGGAACGTGTGCAGCACGGCGGGTTCAAGTCCCTGGCCGATTTTTGCTCGCGGATTGACAACAAGACCTGCAATCGCAAGGGCTTAGAAAGCCTGATCAAGTCGGGGGCTTTTGACGCCTTCGGGGAGCGCCAGCAGTTGCTGGGGAGCCTGGAAGAGACCCTCAAATGGGCGGTCAAGGCCGCGCAGGACGCCAACAATGGCATGGACGCCCTGTTTGGAGCCGAGCAGGTCATGCCTGAGCCGCCGCTGCGTCAGGACACGGTGCCGTTTACCGATCTGGAGCGTCTGGCTGCCGAGAAAGAGGCGCTGGGCCTCTATATTTCGGGACACCCGCTGGAGCAGCACGAGGGCCTGCGCGAAGCCGCCAGTTGCCGGATTGCCGATCTGGACCGCTGGTTTGAGGTGCAGCCCAAGAAGGGTAAGCGTCAGAAAGCGGTGCTGGCGGGCATGATCGAGGGCGTCCAGAAAAAGCCCACCAAGTCCGGCGGCATGATGGCCCGCTTTATCCTGGCCGACGAGTCGGGGCAGATGGAGCTGGTGGCCTTTAGCCGCGCCTATGACCGCATCGAACACAAGCTGGTGAACGACAGCCCCGCGCTGATCATCGTGGAACTGGAAGCCGAGGACGGCGGCCTGCGGGCCATTGCTGAGGAGGTCGTGACGCCCGAGCAACTGGACGACGTGCCCAAGGTCATGTACGTGAACATTGACCTGGAAACGGCCAGCCCTGACGCGGTGGGCGAGTTCCAGAGCGTGCTGGACGAACACGCCGGACCCATGCCCACCTACCTGCGGCTGGAAACGCCCGAACAGTTCGTGCTGTACCAGTTGGAACACAACATGGGCAGCCCTGAGGCGATCCGGGCACTGAACGATTCCTTTGCCTGGGCCAAGGCCTATCTGGCCTACGACCAGCAGACCATTCTGGGGCGGTTCGCGCCCAAGCCGCCCGCCTGGATGCAGAGGAAGGGAGTGCTGCAGGCGTAAGCGTCTTCGCCCCGCTACACTACCCCCATGACCCTGCCCAGCTTCCTGACCCTGATCCTCACCGAAATCGGCTGGAATCTGGCCGTGTGGCTGCCTACCGTGCTGCTCAGCCTGCTGTTTATCCGGCTGGTGCTGGGCGTGCCCATGCGTGAGCTGGTGGCCGAGATCGAGGACCACCAAACGGCGGCCATCGGGGCGGTGTTCTTCTGGGCATCGTTGGGGTTCGCACTGCTGTTCAGCCGGGTGGTGGCCGCACCTGCGCCGCTGACTGAACTGTCCTGGTCACAGGCTTTTGTCTGGCTGGGCATGGCGGTGGGGCTGTCGCTGCTGCTGTTCAGCCTGGGGGTGTGGCTGGTGTTCGGTACGCTGGCCCGGCGCAAGGGGGAGAGTGTATCGGGCTACCTGCGCCGCGAGCTGGTGGCCGAGCATAACCTGGCGCTGTCGTTCATCCTGGGGTCGTTGTTTCTGGTGCCGGTGGTGGTGGCCTATCACGTCACGATGTGATCGGCCAGGCAGGATTGAGGATTTTCTCACCTGTCTGCGGCCCGGCAGCGTCACAGTGAACCATGACCCAAGCTGAAAAGAAGAACATGCCCGAAGAGCAAAAAAACCGCGACAACAGCCCCAAGTCCGGTGGTGAGCGTGATCCCGGCAATGGCCGCGCCAGTGTGGACGAGAAGAATGGCGAAGGTCGCCGCAACGGCAGCGAGAGCGGCGGCGGCAACGACGGCAACAAGGACTGAGCATTCGGTTGGGCAAGCCCGGTAGGGAATTCGTTCCCGCCGGGCCTTGTTTTGGCGCTGGATTAGACGGGCCGTCCTGCCATCATGAAACTGCTGGTCATGCCGCCGTCTACTGGCACGATGGCTCCAGTCATAAAGCTGGCCTCGGCACTGCCCAGAAAGTGGATGACCTGGGCCACCTCCCTAGGCGTACCGATCCGGCGCAGGGCGTGCAGGTCTTCATAGTCGCGGCGGGTCTTCTTGGGGTCGTCGCTCTCCCCGATGGCCTGCTCCACCGCTTCGGTACTGACCGCGCCAGGGGCCACGGCGTTCACCCGCAGTCCCAGCGGGGCCAGGTCCAGTGCCATGGCCCGCGTCAGGTTGACCAGGCCACCTTTGCTGGCGTTGTAGGCAGCGTTGCCCTGCTCAGCGAAGAGGCCCTGCACGCTGGCAACATTGACCACCGCGCTGCCGTCACCCATCAGCGGCAGCAGTAGGCGGGTCAGCAGCAGCGGGGCGGTGAGGTTGGTGTCCAGGGTGCGCCGCCAGCCGTCTTCGGACACGTCCTGTACCGCTCCCGCCGCGCCCTGATAGGCGGCGTTATTGACCAGGACATCCAGGTGGCCCAGTGCGCGGGCCGCATCCAGAATCTGCTGGCGGCCCTCACTGGTGGTGATGTCGGCCTGCACCCTGGGGTGTCGGCCCAGTTTGGGGATGTCCTGCAGGTCCACGCTCAGCACCATGTCGCCGCGCTCGGCGTACAGCTCAGCGGTGGCCCGGCCAATGCCCTGGGCCGCTCCGGTAATCAGGGCGGTCAGCTTGTCGCTCATGGGCGCAGCTTAGCGGTCAGCGGTGACTGCCGGGCGGTCGGCGCTTCCTTTTCCGGTTCCAGGTGTCCCATCTCCGTGTCTGCTGCGGGTGCGTGCTGGGTAGGCAGAGGCAGACGGCCTGCGCCCTGGGCCTTGATCCGTCTGCGCATTAGGCGGTAGACACCGCTCACCGTTGCCAGTCCGGTCATCCAGCCAGCCAGCACATCGGTGGGCAAATGCACGCCCAGCACCATGCGCGAGTAGCCCATCAGCAGGGTGTAGGCCAGCGCCAGCAGCAGCGCGGGCCAGCGCCAGCGGGTGCCCCACAACACAATCACTACGAAGGTCGCCAGGGCTGCCGCCGCTGCACTGTGCCCACTGGGAAATGACGCGCCCGTTTCTTCTACCAGCCGGGGCCACAGTTCCGGTCGGGAGCGGTCAAACACCAGCTTCATGGCCGCAGTGATCAGCACCGTGCCGCCTATGCCCAGCAGCGCCAGCAGCGCTTCGGCACGGTGGCGCTGTTGATAGAGCAAGGCAGCCACCAGGAGCACCAGAAAACTCATGGTCAGTGGGCCGCCCAGTTCATGCAGGCTCAGGCTCACTCGGGTCAGTGTCGTGCCGGCGTGGGCGTGGATCCAATCCATAATCGGTACTTCCAGCCGGAAGCGTTCCTTCTCCAGCAGGTCCTCGGCCAGCTCGCCCACCACCAGCAGGGGCAGGACGATCCCCAACGCCAGCAGGGCCAGGGTCCGGAGGTTCAGGCGGTGGGTGCGCAGCGGCGGGGTCATAGGAGCAGCAGTATGGCACCCCACCCTCACACCTACTGCATTTCCCGTTTCATACGCTACAGTTTCACTCGTGAGCGCCTCCCAGCCCCCTGCCCCGGACCACGTTGGCCCCGATGCGCCCACTGCCGAAACGGGCCTGCACGATGCCCACGGGAGTGTGACCCCGGAGCCGTCCGAGGGCACCCAGTCCGTGAGGAGTGCCGGAGCGCGTGGCGGGCGGGGCAGCGGCGGCGGCCCCAAGTCGGTGCGGCGCAACACCGCCGTGGTCATGCTGGGCACGCTGGGGTCGCGGCTGTCGGGCGTGTTCCGCCAGCAGATCATCAACCTGTTCGACAACACCACCATGGACGCCTTTACGGCGGCGGTGCGGGTACCCAACCTGCTGCGCGAACTGCTGGCCGAGGGCGCCCTGGTCAACTCCTTTATTCCGGTCTACAAGTCGCTGAACACGGTGGAGCGCCGCCGGTTGGCCCAGGTGTTCAGCGGTGTGATGATCGCAGTGAACCTGGTCCTGACCGCCGTGGGCATCCTGGCCGCGCCCTGGGTCGTGGACCTGTTGCTGGCCGACAACAGCAACGTGGACCCGGTCTTGACGCTTTACATGACCCGGCTGGTGATGCCGTTCCTGATGCTGATTAGCCTCTCCAGCGTGGCGATGGGCCTGCTGAACGCCGACGAGCACTTCAAGGAAAGCAGTTTCGCCCCGGTGGCCTTTAACATCGCCAGCATCATCGCGCTGCTGCTGTTGCCCCAGCAGGCCACCTGGCTGGCCATGGGCTGGCTGATCGGCGGGCTGGCGCAGTTGGTGGTGCAGTTGCCGGCGCTGAACCGTTTCGGGCTGTTGCCCCGGCCCACGCTGGGCCGCCACCCGGCGCTGGGGCGGGTCTTGAAACAGATGGCCCCCTTTACCCTGACCGCCGGCACCCGGCAGATCCTGAACGTGTATGTGTCGCGCCTGCTCAGCAACGCGCAGCTGTTCCCGCCCGGTACCCAGGCCGGTTACACCAACGCTGAAGCCCTGTTTACCATGGCCAATGGCCTGTTCGTGGTATCGCCGGCGCTGGCGATGTTTCCGCGCTTCTCGCAGCTGGCCGCCGACGGCAACTGGACCGGCTTCCGGGCGCTGACCTTGCAGGGCCTGCGGACCACCACTTTTATGGCTGCGCCGATCAGTGCGCTGCTGGTGGCACTGGCCCCCTACGCTGCCAGCATCTTCAACCTGAGTGGCACTATGCCTGAAACCCGCTTCAACGCGGCCAGCGGCATCCTGTCAGGCTGGGCGCTGGCGCTGATTCCCTGGGCGATGGTGACCATCTTGCTGCGGACCTTTTATGCCCGCGAGCGCACCCGTGACGCCGTGGTGATCAGCGCCGTGGGTTTTGTGCTGGAAGTGGTGCTGTACAACGCCCTGGTGCCGGTCATCGGGTTCTGGGGGTTCGGGGTCAGCACGGCGATCAGCGGGGTGCTGATGACGCTGGCGCTGATCTGGATGTACCGCCGCGCCGTACCGCTGCCCCTGTCGCCGCTGCTGAACCACCTGGGCCGCGCGGTGCCGCTGGCCGGGCTGGCGGGGCTGACCGCCTGGGTGGTGTCGCTGCTGCTGCCGGACGCGGGGCCGCTGCTGCCCAGCCTGCTGGTGCTGGCGGTGGCCGGCGGTCTGGGCCTGGCGGTGTACCTGGGCGGAGCCGTGCTGCTGAAGATGCCCGAAGTGGACGGCGTGACCCGCCGCTTGCGGCGCGGCTGAGCGTCAGTCCCCGCTGCCAGTCACCTTCTCTGCTGGCCATCCGGCGGTGGTTGCCATGTCGTACAGGCCCCGGCGAAACTCTTGCTCACGCTCAAGTGCGGCCTGGAACTCGGCTGCGTCTACCACGTTCACCCCTTGCTGTCGCAAGGGCTCCAGCGACAGCGGTGGCAACGGGCTTTGGCCCCGGTCCTGCACCTCATAAAAGGACCAGATGAGGCCCTCCACCGAGTCGCGTACTGCCTGGAGGCGCTTGGGTGGCCCGTCCTTGAGGCCATACTGCGCGATCAAGAGTGCCTCGCCCAGCACCGCCAGTTGCAGGTGCGGGTCTACCTCGGCATAGTGGTCGTAGAAGGAATGCAGAAAGAGGGCGCTGCGGTGCTGGGCATCCAGTCGGATCAGGTCGCCGCTCAGATCATGCAGCAGCCCAGCCAGGCCGTGCGGGTGGTCGTTCAGCCCAGTCAGCACAAAGGCCTGAGGGGTGGGGCCAGCCCGGAAGATACGGAGCGAAACCTGTCGCCGCTCACTGCGTGATGATGCTATGGGCGTCAGGAAGGTGATGGCGAAGGTCAACAGGAAAAACCCATTCAGCGCTGCCAGTGGGGTAAGCAGCCGCCAGCCGGAGGTCTTGGCGTGCAGGTCGCCCAGGCCCAGCGTGGTCAGGGTGTAGCCCACGAAGTAGGCGGTGTCGGTCAGGGAAGCCGGTTGCTCATCCTCGGCCCAGGTCACCAGGTCTGCCTGGGACCAGAACAGCAGCGTCCAGCCGAGCCAGGTCAGCACGAACCAGCTGATGAACGTGCCCATCACCATCCAGATCGGATTCCAGGCCAGTACTTCGCGCCGGTCCCGGCGCCGCCGCAGAGCGTGCAGCAAGCGGGTGGTGCCGCGATATATGGCGCGGGTCAGGGGACCTTCGCCCATCTGCAAACTGGTGGTCAGGAGGTCCAGCAGTGCGAACAGGAGCAGGCCCAGGCCGGCCAGTCCCAGCCAGGGCCGCAGTGCCTCCAGCGCAGTGAACAGGCTGGTATCGGTGGACATGAGCTTCAGTGTGACATGTGGGGCTGTGCCGTGCCGGAGTGCTAGCCGCTGTGGGGTTCCGAGTGGGTCTGACCGGTGTAACCGAACAACTGATAGGCCAGCCAGGCGGCCTTTTCGCGCAGCAGGTAGCGCGGGCTCACGTTTTGCCACAGCGCACTGGGACTGGCATTGGCGTCCATGCCCAGGTCACGCGCCATCGCCAGGGCACGCGGCGCATGGACCCGGTCAGTCACGATGGTCACTGATGTGCCGGGGGACACCAGCTTGGCGGCGTAGTTCAGGTTCTGCTCGGTGGTGCGGCTGCGCTCCTCAGCCAGCAGGGCACTCCTCGGCACTCCCTGGCGATACAGATAAGCCGTGCCTACTCCGCCCTCGGTGTAAGGGTCGCCCTCTATGCGCCCGCCGGTCACCACGATGGTCCGAATCCCGCCAGCCTGATACAGTTCCAGCGCGTGGTCCAGCCGTACCCGGAAGGCGGGGCTGGGGCGCCCTGAATACTGCGCGGCCCCCAGCACGATCAAGGTGTCATGGGGCGCTTCGTCCGGCACGCCGATAGGCCACAGCACAAAAGCTGCCCCCAGAATCAGGAGCAACAGCAGGAAGCGGAACAACCCAAGCATGCGCCGCCCAGCATAAGCCAAAATCGCCCCCGTGAGCGGAGCGAGTAGCGAAGAGGGTGGCGGGCCGCCCCGCTGCCCAGGACAAAATCGCCCCCGTGAGCGGAGCGAATAGCGAAAGCGCGTGGCGAGCCGCCTGACAGCCTGGCCGCACAGTCTGAAAAAGGGGCCGTGATAGCCTCCTTGCAATTCACAGGAATTCAGCAAGCCGGCCCGGAGGGGCCACCGCTGAGGGGAGAAGTTTTTTTCATGCCGAACACTCTGGTTATCGTGGAATCGCCAGCCAAAGCCAAGACCATCGCCAAATACCTGGGCAAAGGCTACGCGGTGGAGTCCAGCATTGGGCATATCCGCGACCTGCCGCGCAGCGCCGCCGACATCCCCGAGAAGTACAAAAAAGAATCGTGGGCACGCCTGGGGCTGAATGTAGACGACGGCTTTAAGCCGCTGTATGTCGTGTCGCCCGAAAAGCGGACCCATGTGGCCCGGCTACGCAAGCTGGCCGCCCAGGCCGACGAAATTATTCTGGCGACCGACGATGACCGCGAAGGGGAGAGCATCGCCTGGCACCTCTACGAGGAACTGCGGCCCAAGGTGCCGGTGCGCCGGATGGTCTTTCACGAGATCACCAAAGAGGCGATCCAAAAGGCGATTCAGTCGCCGCGCGAGATCGACACCAACTTGGTCGAAGCCCAGGAAACCCGCCGCGCCCTGGACCGCCTGTACGGTTACGAGGTCAGCCCAGTGCTATGGAAAAAGGTGGCTCCCAAGCTGTCGGCCGGCCGGGTGCAGAGTGTAGCGACCCGGATGCTGGTGGAGCGCGAACGTGAGCGGATGCTGTTTGTCAGCGGGACGTGGTGGGACCTACTGGTCACGGCGCTCAAGGACGGTCAGACCTTTCCGGCCCGCCTGACCGAAGTGGGGGGCGAACGGCTGGCCGTGGGCAAGGATTTTGACCCCAACACCGGCAAAGTGAAGCAGGGCAGTGACACCCGGTTGCTGACCGAAGCTGAAGCCCAGGCGCTGGCGGCGGGGCTGCGTGGTCAGCCGCTGCGGGTTCTGAGCGCCGAGGAAAAGCCGTTCACCCAGCGGCCGCCCGCACCCTTTATTACCTCGACTTTGCAGCAAGAAGGCGGGCGCAAGCTGCGCCTCAGCTCGCGTGACACCATGCGGGCCGCCCAGCGGCTCTATGAGGGCGGCTACATCACCTATATGCGGACCGATTCGACCAACCTGAGCGCCGAGGCGGTCAACGCAGCCCGGCAGCAGGCCGCGCAGATGTACGGTCAGGACCATGTGTCGCCGCAGCCCCGTGTCTATGCCAAAAAGGCCAAAAATGCTCAGGAAGCCCACGAGGCGATTCGTCCGGCGGGCAGCACGTTCCGCACGCCTGAGCAATTGCGCAGCGAGCTGGGCGGCGCCGAGTGGCGACTGTACGACCTGATCTGGAAGCGTACCGTCGCCTCGCAGATGGCTGACGCCAAAGGCCTGAGCCTGCGGGTGCGCCTGGGTGGACAGGTGAACGGCGAGGCCCTGACGCTGGCCGCTTCGGGGCGGACCATTCAGTTCGCTGGATTTCTGCGGGCCTATGTAGAAGGCAGTGACGACCCCGCCGCCGCACTAGGCGACCGTGAAACCCACCTGCCCCCACTGAAAGAGGGCGACACTGCGACTGCACAGGACGTGGCTGCCGAAAGCCACGAAACCCAGCCCCCGGCCCGCTTTACCGAGGCCAGCTTGGTCCAGGGGCTGGAGGCGGCGGGCATCGGGCGGCCCAGCACCTACGCCAGCATCATCCAGACCATTCAGGATCGTGGCTACGCTCAGCGCAAGGGTCAAGCGCTGGTGCCCAGCTGGACGGCGTTCGCGACCTCGGCGCTGCTGGAACATCACTTCGGGCAACTGGTGGATTACGATTTCACCGCCCGCATGGAAGAAGACCTGGACGAGATCGCCGGAGGCCGCGAGAGCCGCGTGCCATATCTGGAGCGCTTTTATCTGGGGACAGGGTCTGCGCCGCGTGAGGGCGAAGCTCCGGCGTTCGGCCTGCGTCCCCTCATCGAAACCAAGATGGGCGAGATTGACGCCCGTGGCATCGCCACCATTGACGTGCCCCGGCTGCGTGGCAGCGGCATCGAGCTGCGGGTGGGGCGCTACGGTCCCTATATGCAGCGCGGTGACAGCAAGGCCAACTTGCCCGAAGACCTGGTGCCCGACGAGCTGACCCTGGAGCGTGCCGAGGAGCTGATGGCCCAGCCTAGCGGCGACAACGAACTGGGCACCGACCCGGAAAGCGGCCAGCTGGTATTTGCCCGCAGCGGGCGCTACGGTCCCTATGTGTCGCTGGGTGGCGAAGAAGGCAAGCCGCTCAAGTCGGCCAGCCTGTTTCCCAGCGACAGCCTGGGCAGCATGACGTTGGAACGGGCGCTGGAACTGCTCAGTCTGCCGCGTCTGGTGGGCGTCAGTGACGGCCAGGAAGTCTGGGCCATGAACGGACGCTATGGCCCTTACATTAAGCGTGGCAGCGACTCGCGCAGCCTGACCAGCCATGATCAACTGTTCGACGTCACCCTGGCCCAGGCCGAGGACATCTTCAAGCAGCCCAAATACGGCGGGCGTGGTCAGGCCGCCGAGCCGCTGGCGGTGTATCAGAACGAGGGCCACAGTGACATTCAGCTGAAGAAGGGCCGCTATGGTCCCTACCTGACCGACGGTGAGCGCAACGCCACCTTGCGGCAGGGCGAAAGCGCTGAAACCCTGAGCGCTGAACAGGCTCTGGACATCATGCAGGAGCGCGGCAAGGAGCCTAAAAGCAAAGCGGGCAGAGGGAAAAAAGCTGCCAGCGCCAAGCCGAAGGCGAGTGCCAAGAAGGCCGAAGCCCCGGCCAAGGCTGCCCTCTCCTGGGACGACCTGAAACCCTACCTGAGCGTGTTGGACGACACCGAGCGGCAGCTGGTCACCGCGACCCGCGAACAGGGGCGCAAAGTGGACGCCGTCGCGCCTGAATTGGGCTTAGACCTCAAGCGGGCCAAAGGGATGGCGCTGCAAGCCAGCAAACGGCTGAATCAGGCGGCGCGGGCTGATGGGGTCGGCGGCAGTGCGGCGGCCCCAGCCCGCAAAACTGCCCCCAGCAAGACGGCGGCGGGTGGGTCCTCAGCCAGCCGCAAAGCTTCGGCTACGGCCAAAAAAGCCCCGATCACCTGGGAGCGCTTAAAGCCGTATTTGAGCGTCCTCAGCCCCGAAGAGCGGGCGTTGGTCACGGCGACCCGCGAGCAGGGTCGCCGAGTAGAAGAGGTGGCTCCTGAACTGGGCCTGGACGTCAAACAAGCGCGGGGCATGGCGCTGCAGGCCAGCAAGAAGCTGAATCAAGCAGCGCGGGCCGATGGGATCGTCTGAGCCAGTGGTCAACGGGTTGGGTGAGCGCTGGCTGGACCACTTCATGGCCTTTCTGGGTGAATATGACGAGGTTCGGCGTTACCCAGGTGCGGTGGGCACCGTACAGGTCCTGTCTTTTCCCCAGGCCATCACGGAATGTGTCGTCTTCGCTTCGCTGGGCTTTAGCCGCCTGCACCCGGAAACGGAAGTCTATACGGTGGCTGACACGGCCTTTGATGTTATGCCAGACCTTTTGGGCAACATCCTGACCTTCTGGTTGGCGTCAGGTGGTCATTCCCTACAGCGGGGAATGTGGCTGGAGATTTCCGCGATCCTGTCCCCCGACTTCATCACTTTGACGGGTAAGACCGCTGTGTATTTCACTGCGCCGCATGGACTGCCAGAATCTTTTACTGCTCCAGCGCTGCGCCCGGTGCAAATGATTCTGATCAGTGCCGCTGAGCTGGAGATGCTCCGCTGCGATGACGTGAACGCCTTTGAAGATATGCTGGAGGCACAAGAGGTAGATGTTTTTGACTTGCGTCGCCCTTCCCTTTAGAAGATATCTTTGAGTAAGATGCCTGGCCCTGCCCCACTCCACCTGCCGCGCCTGGCCGCCGCCCAAAGTGACACCTGGGTGGCCCTACCTGCGGGTGAGGCACTCGTCTCGCAGCACGTGCTGCAGCTGACCCGCAAGCTGCCGGGTCAGCAGGTGCAGGGCGCGGGCGAGTGGGTGCTGTGCCTGTCGGGTGAGGTGGTGATTGACCTACCAGCAGGCCAGTGGCTGCGGCTGCAGGCCGGCGAAACGGTGGCGCTGCCTGCCGGAGTCGTGTGGTCGGCAGTGCCGATGTCAGGTGAAGCAGTATTGCTCCGCTCCAGTGGCACTCTCTAAAGGTCACATCAAACTTAATTCTTCTGTCTGCCACAGATTTGTCAGGCCAAATTCAGCAGAATAAGCCATGATTCTGATTCTGCTGACCATCACCGCCGCCCTCGTTGCTGTGACTGTGCAGCAGGCAGCGAAGCCCACCCCCAAGCCGATCCCCGTGCGCGTCAAGCGCCGCTGAGCTTCTGCCTACCCTGAAACCAGCCCTGCTTCAGCGGGGCTTTTTTTGATGATGGCCGGCAGTGGAGGGATAGGTTGCTTGGATGTACTTCTTGGCACTCGATTCTCAGCGGGGTGGCCTGCCAAGCCCCCATTCGTTCGCAGGAATATTCCCTTTTGCCCTGTAAGCACGGTGCTACAGTGGCCCCTATGACGGCTGAAGTGTTGCAAAAAGCGGCGGCAGGGGACCGCCTGAGTGCAGAGGAAATTGAGTTGCTGTACCACCTCCCCCTGCCCCAGGTGGCAGCGGTAGCCCATGAACTGCGGCTTCAGCGCTCGGACCCGCAGGTGGTCAGCTTCCTGATTGACCGCAACATCAACTACTCCAATATTTGCCGGGTGGGCTGTAACTTCTGCGCGTTCTACCGCACCCGCCGCCAGAGCGACAGCTACACCCTGGACTACGACCAAATCAGCGCCAAGATCCGCGAGTTGGAAGCGGTGGGCGGCACCCGCATCCTGATGCAGGGCGGCGTGAACCCTGATCTGCCGCTGGAGTACTACACCGGGCTGCTGCGCCACATCAAAGCGAACCACCCCAGCATCCGCATTGATGCCTTTAGCCCTGAAGAGGTGCTGTTCTTTGAGCAGAGCTTTGGCCTGAATTTGGATGAGCTGCTGGACACCCTGATCGAAGCGGGGCTGGATGGTCTGCCCGGCGCAGGCGGCGAGATTCTGGTGGATGAGGTCCGGGCAAAGGCCGCGCCCGCCCGCATACGCTCGCAGGACTGGTTCCGCATCTTGGACGCGGCGCAGCGCAAAGGGCTGTACACCATTTCCACCATGGTGATCGGCTTCGGTGAGACTTACCGCCAGCGGGCCGATCACCTCGTTTCTATCCGCGACCAGCAGGATAAGGCGCTGCGTGAGTACGGCGGCAACGGCTTTTCAGGGTTCGCAATGTGGACATTGCAGACTGAACATACCCGGCTGCACGGCAAGGCACCGGGCGCCACGGCGCACGAGTATCTGCAGCAGCTCGCCATTGCTCGACTGGCGTTGGATAACCAGCCCAACATCCAGGCCTCGTGGCCCGCGCAGGGCTTCAAGGTGGCGCAGTCGGCGCTGTACTACGGCGCCAGCGACATGGGCAGCACCATGCTCGAAGAAAACGTGGTCAGCGCAGCGGGCGGGCATGACCGACACTCGGCCACCGTACGTGAACTGGTGCGAATCATTGACGACGCGGGCTTTACCCCGGCCATCCGCAACAGCCGCTTTCAGATCATCGCCTACCCAGATGTGGCGCAGGTGCTGGGCCGTCATGCCGACAACAATGAAGCCCAGCGCTCGGTAGGAGGCGGTCTGGTGGCCCAGCCCCAAGCTGTTTCTGCCAGCGATTGATCCATTTGACGGTTGGGAAACCTGGTGTCGGATCATCCCCCTAGACTGCAGCCATGCCACAGCGCACTTCTGTGGTGACGGGCGCCTCTTAGGGGCACCGGGCAACCGGGGTGGACCTGTTCAGGGATCAGCGCCCCCGCGCCTTTGACCGTCAGCGTGAACCAGTTCGGGGTGGTGGCGACCTTGGAAGGATTACGCCCACTGCTCAAACCGACTGAGGGCGCCGTCGCCGTATCAACGCTACTCATCCGATGCCGCGGGTCGGCCATGCCCCACCCGAGGAGATGACCTGGATGGTCCTCTGGCTGCTGTCTTCCCGAAAACACCAAAGTGACTGGTCAGGTTCTGTGCTGATGGTGGGGTAGCTGTCAGTTTGCGCGGTGACGACATCTGGGAAGTTCTTTCACTCGGCTACTCGGCTGAAGGCAGCGGTAGGCACTACACTCTGGGAGTGAAAGTTGCTTTTCTGACCACCCCCCAGGCCCGCTACGAAGGCTACTGGCGGGCCTTTGTCGGCGCCCTGGGACTGGAGCTGGCCGAGCCGCTGGCTCCCTATGAGTCCTGGCTGGAAGTGGGACAGGGCAGTCTGCCAGACGAGCCGCTGCCGGTACAACTGGCCCTGGGCGAAATCCTGAGCCTGGGCCAGCAGGTAGACGCTGTGCTGGTGCCGCAGCAGCCGGGTGTGCGTAATGATGCCTGGGCGCAGGCCCTGACCGAACTGCTTCCTCAGCGCATCGCTGGACTGCCACCCCTGATCGCCGTACCGGATGACGCCGCAGACCTGCCTGCTGCCGCCGCATCGTTGGGACAACAGCTGGTGGGCAACTCAGGCGTGGTCCGCCGGGCGCTGGAGTACGTCCAGAAGTTGGGTCAACCTGAGCGCCGCGAAAATTGGCCGACCTTGCAGCTTGGTCAGCAGCCCAGCGTGGGTGTGATTGGGCCGCGCAGTCTGCTCGCGCACCCGGAACTGGGGCAGGGCCTGGTTGCGGCGGTGCAGGCCCAGGGCCTGCATCCCGTCCTGGCCCACGAGCTGCCAGCGTCGCAGGTGCAGGAGCGGGGTGAGCGCCTGTCCGACAGCCGCGCCGCTGCGGGGGACCGCTGGCTGTACGGCGCAGCCCGCCTGCTGGAAGGCAAAGGTGCGCTGGCGGGGCTGGTGCTGGCCTATCCGGTACGTGACGTAGCGACCCAGGCTGCCCTGGAACGGGTCAAAGCCGAACTGCATAAGCCTGCGCTTCTCCTGAGCGTGGACGCGGGCCAGACCAAGTGGCCCGACCTGGCCCGCTTTGCTCGTTCGCTGGGCGCGGAAGGCTAATAGGGGCTGGATGTGCTGGTCTGCCCCGTATTACGCCAGCAACCCCGCCCGCTGCTCCAGCTCACTGCGGAGGTTCCGAATGGTCCGCCGGATCAATTGCTCGGCTCCAGCCTGAATGGCCCGGCGGCTAAGCAGAGTCGCTGGACCAGTAACCTGACCCTCGGCCTTCCATTCGCAGTGGGTGTGCGGGCCATCGCTGTTTCCCAGCCGCACAGAGAATCCCAACGTGGCGCGATGTCCCAGACCCTGTCCGCTGAGGCGCAGGGCCGGAGGGTCATGGCCTGTGACCTGCAGCTCCAGCGGAATCACGGCTTCACGGCCCTGCCAGACTACATTGACCCACAATTTGGCCTGCTGGGGTCCCAACTCCTCGGTACGCCGCACCCCAGGGACGCAACGTGCCAAAGCCTCTGGGTCACTCAGCAGCGCGGTCAGCAGGGCAGGCGCACCCGGCAGGGTTTCCTGGCCCTGCAAGTGCAGGCGGGTCATGGGTGCCTATAGGCCATGTCTTAGCGAACCACCGGAATGTTCATGGAGGCGGCCCGCTGGGTGGGCACCTGGTAAGCCTGTTTGCTGTAATACAGGGTGCGTCCGCTGCGGTCGAACACCTTGGCCTTGACCACGTACACGTTCTGGGGGTTGAGGCGGAAAGTGGAGTAGCGCAGGGTGTAAGGCGTGGACAGGCTGGTGGTCCCGAAGTTGACCTTGAGATAAACCGAAAGGGTTTGGCCCCGGCGGTTCATCTCCTCAATGGTGATTTGGGCCTTGCTGCCTGCGGGGAGCCGCACATTACTGGGCGCCGTGATGCGGCCCTGGAGGTGACGCCAGCCGTCGGGCAGATCGCGTGGGGCGGCTACGGGCGTAATCAGCGGTGCTGCGCCAGAAGTGCTGGGAGTGCGCGCCGGGGTCGGGCGGGGGGTGGTCACGTTCTTCACGTCGCCAGGCTTGGTGATGGTGACGTTCCCAATGGTCGTAGAAGAGTTCTGGGCCAGGGCAGCGCCCGCCAGGAGAGTGGCCAATGCAGTCAGGGTGACTTGACGTTTCATAGGCCTCAACATAATCAGTTTTGGGCCTGCGAGTGTAGTTCTGCTTGCAGCGCTGCCGAACATGCAGCCACAGAAAAGCGGCCTGAACCGCTTGATCGCGTGCAGACCGCTCTTTTCTTGAACAAAGCTAAAGGCTTTAGAAGTTCATATCAATCTTCAGCTTGGCGGCCAGGTCAGCGGGCAGCGGCTGCTTGGTATCAGACATGTAGATCATGTCGCCATCAGCGTCAAATACCTTGGCCTGCACCACGTAGTCGTACTGAGCAGTGTTCAGACGGGCAGGGTTGTAGTTCAGGTTGTAGGTGGTGCCCAGCATTTCCGTGCCGAAGCCCACGACCAGGTGGGTGCTGTGCTGGCCGGTAGCGCGGTTGACCGCTTCAATCGCCACTTGCACCTTGCTGCCTGCAGGCAGAACCACCGACTTGGACCCGGCGATCTCGCCGCTCAGGTGACGCCAGCCGGTAGGCAGGTGGCTGGGCGCGGTGGCGCTCTGCCCTGCAGAAGTGGTGGCCGTGGGCTGAGGAGCGGCCTGGGGTGCAGGGGCTGCTGGCTGGGTGGTCTGCTGAGCAGGGGTCGCCTGCGCGGGTGCAGGGGTGGCTGGCACAGCTTGGGCTGGAGCAGGTTGCTGGGTCGCCGCTGGAGCAGTCTGCTTGGGCGCCGGAACCACGATAGGGGGATTGGCACTGCTGGGAGGCGTCACCGGAGTCACAGGAGCCGTGACGGGAGCGGCGCTCTCGGCAGGCTGTACCGGCTCGGCGACCTGTTCAGGAGCTTCTTCAGTCACTTCGGCAGGGGCAGTGGTGACAGCGGGTGCCGCCACTTCTTCTTCAGGTGCTTCAGGCTGTGCGGCCTGGGCCGTCTCACTGCTGGGCGGGGTAATCGGCTCCACCGTGGTCAGGGTCTGAACTTCCTCGGTGGGAGACTGCACGGTGGCAGGACGGGTCAGCGTGACCTCACCGATCACGGTGGACGTGGTGGCCGACTGCGCAGCAGCGCTGCCAAGCAGCATGGCGGAGATCAGGGCATACTGACGGTTCATGTTCATCAGGGTAGAAAATTTACTTGGTAACAAATAGTGTCCGCTCCGCACTATGAAGGCTCCTTTAAGAAAAATTCATCTTAGGCAGATATGCCCATGACGTGGGGGCGCAGCTTGGGGACGTCTTCATGAGGTATTCAGCACGGCCGTTACTCTGGTGAGATGAACCCCACGTTGCCCGCCGCCTACGCCCATCTGGGCCGTGATCCTGTCATGGCGGGATTGATCGCTCGCTACGGTGACCTTCCCAGCTTGGAAGTGGCGCCTGATCCCTTTGCCCGCCTGATTCGCTCGGTGGTGGGCCAGCAGCTCAGCGTCAAGGCGGCGCGCAGCATCTATGGCCGACTGGAAGCGGCACTGGGTGAAGTGACCGCCCCTGCCCTGCTGGCGACCACCCCCGATGAGTTACGGGCCCTGGGCCTGTCGTGGGCCAAAGTGCGTTCGGTGCAGGACATTGCCCGCGCCGCTGCCGAGGATCAGGTGGACTTTGCTGCGCTGGCTGGGCAGCCGGAGAGCCTGATCCTGGCGGAGTTGTTGCCGCTGCGTGGGGTGGGTCGCTGGACTGCCGAGATGTTCATGATGTTCGCGCTGGGCCACCCGGACGTCTTCAGTTTCGGGGATCTGGCGCTGCGTAAGGGCCTGGAGCGTCACTATCCGGGCCAAGATCACGCAGCGGTGGTCCAGGCCTGGAGTCCCCACCGCACACTGGCCGCCCGCTACCTCTGGGCTGATCAGAACGCCGCGCCGGGCATTTGAAGACGGTCCTACCGTGTTAGGCGCTCTGACCTCCCGCCCCTTAGACTTCTGCCTATGTCCGAGCGCCCTGGCCCGAATGTTCCCACAGCTTTTAGCCGTGTCCTGCCCGCTGCCCGCTGGGAGCCGGTCACGTTGGGCCAGAGTGGGGCCGAGGTCTGGCGGTCCAGTCGGCACCTTCTCAAGATCCAGCCGCACCTGCATCCGGCTGTCACTTCGCTGGCCGACGAGCGTGAGCGGCTGCGGTGGTTGGCTGGCCGCGTACCCGTGCCGAGGGTGCTGGGCTACTTTGCCGACAGCACACACGAATATCTGGCGATGGAGCGCGTCCCCGGCATTCCCATGAGTCACCCCGACGCCACCTTGCACGCCGAGCGGATGGCGGGCCTGCTGGCGCGGGCGCTGCGGGGGCTGCACAGCCTGCCTCCCCGCGACTGCCCCTTCAACATGACCCTGCCGGTGTCGCTGCGGCTGGCACGTGAGCGAGTCGCAGCGAATGTGGTAGATCAGACCGATTTTGATGATGAACGCGTGGGCCAATCAGCGGTAGAGGTGCTCGTCTGGCTGGTGCAACACCGTCCCCAGACCGAAGACATCGTGGTCACGCACGGTGACGCCTGCCTGCCCAACTTCATCGTGCAGGGCGAGTATGTCGAGGGGCTGGTTGACGTAGGCCGCGCCGGGCTGGCTGACCGCCACGTGGACCTGGCACTGGCGGCCCGCTCTATCGGGCGCAACCTGGGGCAGAAATGGGTGGATGTCTTCTTGGACACCTATGGCCGCGAGCTGGTGGATGAAATGCGGCTGGACTATTACCGGGTGCTGGACGAGTTGGCATAGTTGTTGTGGTGGGTAGGCTCAAGAGGCTGGCCCGCCGTGCCGAGCAGCACAGAAAGGCGAAAGGTCAGGAGTATTTCTGGCCTCTCGCCCTATGTCTCACTGCCTACTTCTTATTCGAACGTGCCGACCTGGACTTCGACCAGGTCGTCCGGGTTCAAGTACTTCACGAAGGCGGCCTGAGCAGCGGCAGGGGTGACGGCGCTTAAGCGCTGTTCCCACTCCTGCTGGAAGGCGAAAGTGCGCCCCAGATCAGCCTGGGTCAGCAGCTCGGCGGCCAAGGTGGCGTCGCTCGCGTAGGCGGCGCGGGCTTCTTGCAGCAGCGCGGCGCGGGCATTGTTGACTTCGGCCTCGGTAAAGCCCCCGGTGGCAATGCGGCGGAACTCCTCACCCATGGCCGCTGAAACCTTTTCACGCACCGCTGGGTTGTAGATGGCGAAGGTCAGCAGATTGCCGTATTCGTCGCGGCTGGACTGGTTGGCGTAGGCGTAGGCCCCGTAGCTCAGGCCGTCCTGCTGGCGCAGGCGGTTGAAGAGCCGAGTGTCGGTTCCCCCCCCGAAGATCTTGAGGGCCACGTCCAGCGCTGCCTTGTCAGGGTGGTCATCGCGCAGCGGGTAGTTCAGCTGGGCAAAGTACACCGCGTTGGCCTTGTCAGGCACGTTGATGACTTCCTGGGCGCCTGCCGGGGTGGTCAGTGTGGGCACAAAGCGCTCGTAGGTCACGGGGCTGTCAAAGTCGCCCAGCAGCGTGGGCACCGCCTCACGCACGGTCTGGGGCTCAAAGTCGCCCACCACGCTCAGGCGGGCGCGGCCAGCGCCGACCACCTCCTCATAAAAGCGGCTGACGTCCTCTACCTTCACGGCGCGGACATCTTCCAGTTCCTCGTCCAGCGAGGGCGAGTATTCGATGTCGCCACGTACTGCGCCTTCGGGCATAAACACGCGGCTCAGACGGCGCAGCGCCACATTCTGCGGTTCGCTGCGGCCCGCTTCCAGGGTGGTCAGGGTCAGGTTTTGCAGCTCGGCAAATTCGCTCTGTGGGAAGGTGGGTTCACGCAGGACCGAACGCAGCAGTTCTAGGGCTTCAGGCAGGTGCTCACGCTCAGTGCTTAGCCTGACAACCAGGCCGCTGCCGTCTCCGGTGACGGTCAGGGTGGAGTTGATCGTTTCCAGGCGGTCCTTGAGTTGTTGGCGGGTCAGGCCTTCGCTGCCGCGCGTCAGGAGGTTAGGCAAGAACTGGGCCGCTGCGCCCACCTCACGGATGGTGTCAGGGTTGCCGTAGTCCAGGGCCAGGGCCAGCTCGACCCGGTCGCCACGGGTTTCTTTGGGCAAGAGGACCAGAGACACGTCCCCGACCTGTTCGCGGATCACGCGGCCTTCCAGCGCCGCTGGAGTGGCGTCCAGCTGCTCACCAGCACTCAGCCCTTCGCGGCCCACAAAGTCCTTGGAGGCCTCTTCGGGGCTGGGAGCCACCCCCACTTCGACCCGGTCGGGCGTAGCAGTGGGAATAAATCGGCCCAGGGTGCGGTTGCTGGGCTTGAAGTAGGTGGCGGCCACCCGCTGCACATCGGCCACCGTGACCTGTTCAATGTCATCACGCAGCTTGAACGACAGGCGCCAGTCGCCGCTGGCGATGCTCTCGCTCAGGGCAACCCCCACCTGTTTCGGCTGGGTCAGCAGCTGACGGTAGCTGGCGGCGTACGTCTGCTTGGCGCGGGCCACTTCTTCCTCGGTAAAGGTTCGCTGACCGGTGCCTTCCAGGGTACCTAGCAGCGTGGCCTGGGCACGTTCCAGATCATCGGACTTGTCCAAAATGGCGCCGCCCATCAGCAGACCTGGCTGGCTGACCGTCATGGGATAGACCAGCGTGCTGCGGGCCTGACCGCTCGGCACCAGGGCTTGATGCAGCAGGCCGCCCGGCACGTCCCCCAAGATCTGGGCCAGAACCGCCAGGGCCGGATAGTCAGGGTGGCGCACGCTGGGCACATGGTAGGCCGCCAGCAGCAGTTGCTGGTCGCCTACCCGGCGCACATTCACCAGCCGCTCGCCGTTCTGGGCGGGTTCGCGGGTGTAGAGCGCCGGCAGGGTGCGGGTGGGGCGGGGAATGGCCCCGAACTTCTCGGCGATGAGTGCCAGTGCCTGCGCTTCGTCAAAATTTCCGGCCAGAGTCACTACGGCGTTGTCTGGTTGGTAGTACGTGCGGTAAAAGGCCTGGAGGCGGTCAATCGGCACGTTTTCTACGTCCGAGCGGTTGCCGATGGTGGAGTTGCCGTAGTTGTGCCAGTCGTAGGCCGCCGACTGGGTTTCTTTGAGGGTCAGGCCCACCGGATCGTTTTCGCCTGCTTCGAATTCGTTGCGGACCACGGTCATTTCGGTCTTGAGGTCGTCGCCGCTGATCCGCGAGTTGACCATCCGGTCCGCTTCCATCCCGATGGCCCAGGCCAGGTTGTCGCCTGTGTTGTTCAGCGTCTCGAAGTAGTTGGTGCGGTCCAACCAGGTGGTTCCGTTGAAGTCGGCGCCGCGTTGGCCCAGTTCCTGCATGATGTTGCCGCCGGTCTCCGTACCTTTAAAGACCAGGTGCTCCAGCAGGTGCGCCATGCCGGTTTCGCCGTAGTTCTCGTGCACGCTGCCCACCAAGTAGGTGGTGTTCAGGGTGAAGGTGCCCGCAGAAGGATCAGGGAACAGCAACACGCGCAGACCGTTGTCCAGGCGGTACTCGCGGATGCCCTCGGCCTGGGTCACATAAGTGACGCCAGCGGGCAGTCCAGTCGGCTGCTCGGCGGCCTGGGCAGGGGTGACAGGCGCAGGAGTCACCGGCGCTGGGGTCTGAACCGGAACTGGAGTTTCAGGAGTGACTGGCCCTGCCTCGGTGGCTGGGACCACTGGCGCAGCGTTCAGCGGCAGGGCAGGCACCGTAATGGACACAGGAGCCGTTACTGGGTCCACGATAGGAGTGCTGCTGCCGCCTGCGACACCAGCCAGTGCTGCGCCGCCCAGACTGAGGCCCAGGGTACAGATCAACCACCTTGATTTGTAATTCATATCTCTAAGACTAGCGGATGCCCAGCCCAGTGCCGACGGGGCAGTAGTCCGTAGAGGTTTACTGAATCTTTAATCCGGGACGCTAAAAAAAGACATTGCACACCTCATTTCTCTCTTTGGCTGTCAGGTGCTGGGTTATGGCCCAGGAGTCTGAAAGGGCTAGACTGACCAAATGTCCAAAACATTTGACGAGAAGCTGAACGAGTACGCCCGCGTATTGGTCGAAGCTGGCGTAGCGCTGCAAAGTGGCGGCAAGCTGCTGATCAATGCCCCGCTGGATGCGAGGCCACTGGTGCACGAAATGGTGCGTGTGGCCTATAGGCGCGGCGCCTTGGACGTCCGTGTCGAGTGGCGCGACGAGGAGCTGGAAAAATTGCGCCTGACTGAAGGTGGCCGTGAAGCTGCACTGTTCATGCCCGAGTGGGCTATGGAGCAGGCCGAGCGCATGGTGGATGACGGCTACGCCCGCATTGGCCTGCGCGGAGATGATCCCAACCTGCTGGCCGGAGTGGACGGCGCACTTATTGCCGAACGCTCCAAAAAAACGGCGCAGATGGGCGAAAAGGTATCTGCGGCCATTACCGGGCATACGGTGGACTGGTCGCTGGGCGCGGTGGCTTCCTCGGCCTGGGCCAAGAACGTGTACCCTGACCTGAGCGAAGAAGACGCCGTAGCGCGGCTGTGGGAAGACATCTTCACCGTGTCGCGGATCAACGAAAACGACCCGGTGGCCGCCTGGAAGGACCACACCGACCGCCTGGCCAGACTGACCCATTACCTGAACGACCAGCAGTTCAGCGCCGTGCACTTCAGCAACCCCGAAGGCACCGACCTGACGGTGGGCCTGGCCGACGGTCACGTCTGGGACGGCGGCGCGATGGCGGGTGCCACCGGCAACAGCACCGTACCCAACATGCCCACCGACGAGGTGTTTACCGCGCCGCACCGTGACCGGGTAGACGGCGTGGCCGTGGCTTCCAAGTCGCTGTCGGTGCGCGGCACGCTGATTCAGGGGATCCGCATGGAGTTCAAGGACGGCAAGGCCGTGTCGGTCAGTGCCGAAACGGGCGAGGAAACCCTCAAGCAACTGCTGGATACTGACGAGAGCGCCGCACACCTGGGCGAGATCGCGCTGGTTCCGGCCTCGGCTCCGGTCGCACAGACCGGCACGCTGTTCAACATGACCCTCTTTGATGAGAACGCCGCTTCTCACATCGCTCAGGGCCGTTGCTACTCCACCAACATCGCAGGCGGCAGCGACGAGGAGAAACTGCTGGCTGCTGGCGGCAACAAGTCACTGATCCACGTGGACTGGATGATCGGCAGCCCCACCACTGACGTGGACGGCATCACCAAGGACGGCAGCCGCGTGCCGCTGATGCGTCAGGGCGAATGGGTCGTGGAAGCGGCGAACTGATCGGTCCCATGAGCGGACGCGAGTCATTATGGGCCAGCCTGTGGTGACTTACCGAAAGGAGCGGAAAGCTGAATGCCAGTGGGTCAAAGCCCACTTCGCGTTCAGTTTTCCGTTTTCAGCCTTTTGCCCTCAACTTCCCGCACGATTAGGTCGATGACTTCCTGCGCGCTCAGTTCCCCAGTGTCAATGACCAGGGCATCGGCGGCGGGGGCGCTCTGGGCAGCATCGCGGGCGTCACGTTCGATCAGGGCGGCTTCAATGGCGTCCAGTTCGTCAGGTCGTTCGCTGCTGCGGCGCTCGGCCCGCACACGGGGGCTGGCGGTCAGGTAGAACTTGGCCCCGGCCTGCGGGAAGACGTTGGTGCCCATATCCCGGCCCTCGGCCACGAACGGCCTGGGCAGGCCCCGCAACTGGTCATCCACCCAGGCCCGGACCTCCGGCAAGGCGGCGTAAGCGCTCACGCCCGCATCTATCCGGGTGGCGTGGAGGTCGGGGGTTATGTCACGTTCGCCGCGCCAGACCTGGTTGCCCTCGGCGCGGGGTTCCAGGCGGGGAGGCTGCGCCTCTAGCCGCTCCAGCACCCGCAGGTCGCCGCCTGCCAGCGCTTCTTCCAGGCCACACAGCGTCACAGCGCGGTACAGCAGGCCACTGCTGATATAGGGAACCCCCAGGGCGCGGGCTACCCCGGAAGCCACCGTACTTTTTCCACTTGCCGCTACGCCGTCAATCGTGATGATCACGCCTAGGAGTGTAGCGGCCCTGGCCTACTCCAACCCACCCCCAACCCACCCGGCTAGACTGGCCGTATGCGCCTGCTGCTGCTTGAAGACGACGCCCGGATTGCCGAGCCGACCCGTGACGCTCTGCGAGAGGCCGGGTACGAAGTGACTTGGGTACAGAGCGGCGAGGCCGCCCTGGAAGAAGCCGTGATGGGCGACTTTCCGCTGGCGGTGCTGGACGTGATGGTGCCGGGCGAGCTGGACGGCTTTGGGGTGGCCAAAAAGATGCGGGAATCCGGTCTGGAAACGGCCATTCTGTTTCTGACAGCCCGTACCGAGGTAGATGACCGGGTGCGTGGGCTGGATATCGGCGGAGATGCTTACTTGACCAAACCGTTTGCCATGCCGGAGCTATTGGCGACCTTGCGGGCGCTGACCCGCCGTGAACGCGGCCAGAGCGCTCCGGTGCTGCACTTCGGTGAGGGGCGCGGCACGCTGGATACGGTGGCCCGCACCGTGACCTGGGACGGCGAAGAAGTGGCCGTTACTGGCCGTGAATACGCGCTGCTCGAAGCGCTGACCCTCTCACCGGAGCGCTGGTTTACCCGTGAGGATCTGCTGGACCGGGTCTGGGGCGCCGAGTTCAGCGGTGAGGCACGCATCGTGGACGTGTATGTGCGCTACGTGCGCCGCAAATTGGCTCCTGAAGCCATCCGCTCAGAACGGGGGCGCGGCTACCGGGTGGAAGGGTGAAAGTTCAGAGTGGTGGAGGTCTTCGGCCATCTGTTGACCACCAACAGAGATGCGCCTGAGCCTCCGTGCCCGCCTCACCCTCTGGTCGGCGCTGGCGACTGGACTGGCGGCCAGTCTGGTGGCCGGGGGGCTGTACCTGACGGTGCGGCAGTTTCTGTACCTGTCCGAGCAGCAGCAACTGATCAGCAATGTGCTGATCGTGCAGTCGCGCATAGAGCGTGAGATAGACCGCGCAGGTGGCGTGGCGGCGATGCAGTGGATGTGGTGGGACCTGGCCCGCATCGCCGATGAAAATTCCCAGACTCAGAATCTGGAACTGCGTTTGGTGGCCCAGGTCAGTGGGCAGCTGTACGCCCGCACCACCAGCCGCTTCCCAGAAGCGTTGCCGCTGGACCTCCCGGTCAACATCTACTCCATCCAGAACCAGCAACAGTTGGTGGCCGTCCGCACCCTCCGGCTGGGTGGGCCGGAGATGTCACTGACCGTGGTGGCCGACACCGGCACGCTGGGCCGGGCCAACAATGCCTTTCAGCAGGCGTTCTGGTTGCTGCTGCCGATTACCTTGCTGCTGGCGCTGATGGCCGGCTGGACCGTCTCGGGTCGCCTGCTGGCCCCGGTACGGCAGCTGGAAGAAGCGGCGCGGGAGGTGGGAGAGAGCGGTGACCTGCGCCGCCCGCTGCCGCTGACAGGACAAGGTGACGAACTGGGGCTGCTGGCGCGGGCGTTGCAGGGCACCTTCGGCCAATTGGCCCAGGCCCGCGAGCGCGAACAGGACTTTGCGCGGGCGGCAGCGCATGATTTACGTTCGCCCCTGGCCGCCCTGACCGCGCGGGTGCAGGGTAGCCTCAGCCAGCCCCGCAGCGCCGAACGTTACCGTGAAGACTTGCAGGAGATCGGTACGGACCTGGAGCGATTGTCGGCCCTGACCACTCACTTGCTGCTGCTGTCGCGTGATCCGGGTTCGGTGTCCAAGCAACCGCTGGCGCTGCGCCCGCTGGCTGCCGATGCCGTGGACCGCGCCCGTGAGCTGGACGAATTGGCCGACGTGGACCTAGAAATTCTGCCGTCTGGGCGGGACATACAGGTGATGGGTGACCCGGTGCTGCTGGGTCAGGCCGTCTGGAACCTGGTGATGAATGCCACCCGCTACGGTGGCGGTTCGCCGGTGCTGGTACAGGTAGAAGGCCGCGCGGAGCCAGCTGGCCCCCAGGCTCAGATTACCGTGAGCGACGAGGGACCAGGCGTGACGCCGGAGGTACTGGCGCAACTGGGGCAAGCCTTCTACCGCCCCGATGCCAGCCGTCAGGGGCAGGCGAGTGGCGGTGGGCACGGCTTGGGTCTGGCGCTGGCCCGCCGCGCGGCAGAGGTGCATGGGGGCGAATTACAGCTCTCCAGCACTCCGGGCGAGGGCTTCGTGGCCCGGCTGGTGCTTCCCGCGCTGGCTGAGTTACCTGCGGTAGACACTCCAGCGGCTCCCGCCGAACCCGCCTAATCCGCGCTGCGGCCCGCTACACTGCCCAGCATGACTGCCGCCCCCACGCCCACGCGTTATCAGGCCCTGATTCTCGGTGGAGGAGACCCCGGTGATCCTTTTGCAGTGTCACACGGCGTGGCGGTCAAGTGCCTGGTGCCAGTGGCCGGGCAGCCCATGGCGCTGCATGTCCTGCAGGCGGTGCAGGCCTCGGGCCGGGTAGACCGGATCGCCTATGTTGGCCCCACCACACCTGAGATGGACGCGCTCATTGACCTGCACCTCCAGGACAGTGGCCGTTTACTGGACAACCTCGCGGCGGGTTTGGAAGCGCTGGGCGCAGATGGATCTGAACACGGGCGGGCACTGGTGATCACCGCAGACATTCCCATGCTGCGTGCCGAACAGCTGTGCGACGTGATGGACCAGGCAGAAAGCCATCCTGGCGCTGGGCTACTGTATCCAGTGGTTCCCCGCAGTGCCTGTGAGGCCGAGTATCCCGGCGTGCAGCGGACCTTTGTGCGGGTGCGTGACGGCAGCTTTACGGGGGGCAACCTCTTTTTCTTTGATCCAGGGCTGGCGGTGCGTTTTCTGCCCCGCCTGCGTGAGGCCCTGGCCGCCCGTAAGGCCCCGCTGCGACTGGCCGCCCTGATCGGCCCAGGGGTATTGCTGCGACTGGTCACGGGTCGCCTGACAGTGCGTGGTCTAGAGGAAGCCGTCAGCCGACTGCTGGGGGTAGAAGCGCGGGCCATCATCACGCCACATGCTGCGGTGGGAACTGATGTGGACAAGGCCTCTGATCTGGCCCTGGCCGAAGCTGTCCTGACGCAGCGCTAGTTTGGTCTAATCCTGACTTTTAAGGTCGGGATTTACCTCGCCTGGACGCATTTCTTCTGTTTGCTGCACCCTTGTTATCTTCGGGCGAGCGCTGCATACTGCCCCTATGCCTCACGTGATCACTTCCCCCTGCATTGGCGTCAAGGACCAGGCCTGCACTGAAGTCTGCCCGGTCGAATGTATCTACGACGGCGGCGACCAGTTCCTTATTCACCCTGATGAGTGCATTGACTGCGGTGCCTGCGTTCCAGCTTGCCCGGTCAACGCCATTTTCCCCGAAGAAGACACTCCCGAAGAGGAAATGGCCTTCATCGCCAAGAACGCTGAATTTTTCGGCGTCTAAGCCAAGTCAGACGAAGACCGCCGAGCAGCCGATCTGGCCCCGGCGGTCTTTTTTATCAGGCGGCCCCGCTCAGCGGTTGAGGATGTCGTCAATACGGGCAATCACATCGTCGGTCAGGCGCACGCCCCCAGCCTTGACGGTGTCTTCAATCTGCTGCACTTTGGTGGCGCCAGTGATCACGCTGCTCACGCCCTTCTGGCGCAGGATCCACGCCAGAGCCAGCTGGGCGCGGGTCAGGCCCAGGTCGTCGGCGATGGGCCTAAGATCACGGACCTTCTGCACGTTTTCTTCAGTCAGAAACTTCTTGGCCCAGTTCTCGTTTTCGCCCAGGCGAGCGCCTTCGGGGACGCCGTTGTCATACTTGCCGGTCAGCAGGCCCATCGCCAGCGGACTCCAGACGACCAGACCTACTCCAGCGCTCTCGGTGTAGGGCAGAATCTCGCTCTCCACGCGCTCGCGGGCAATCATGGAGTATTCCGGCTGCTCCACCACTGGGGCGTGCAAGCCGTGGGCACGGGCAAACTCCACGGCCTGGGCAATCCGCGCCGCAGGCCACATGGAGGTACCCCAGTACAGCGCCTTGCCGTCGCGGATCACCTGATCAAAGGCCATCACGATCTCTTCCATCGGGACCGTCTCGTCGTAACGGTGCGCGAAGTACAGGTCCAGGTAGTCGGTGCCCAGGCGCTGAAGGCTCTTGTCAATGCTCTCCAGCACATGCTTGCGGCTTAGGCCCTGATCGTTCACGTCTTCACTCATAGGCCAGTACACCTTGCTGGAGATCACCAGCGTATGGCGCGGCAGTTCGGCCAGCACGGCGCCCATCATCTCCTCGGATTTGCCCTTAGCGTAGACATCGGCCTGATCGAAAAAGTTCACCCCCGAGTCGTAAGCGCGGTGAACGATGTCGCGTACGGTCTGCTGCTCGTGGACCGAGTGCCCATAGGTGACCCAGCCTCCCAGTGCCACTTCCGAAACCTTGAGTCCACTTTTGCCCAATTTGCGGTATTCCATGTCGTTACTGTAGTGCCTGCTCTAGCTTTTAAGAGCCCAGAAGCGTGAGGCCTTGATCAAGGGGATTGATGCGACTCAGCCACAAAAAAAGCCCCTGCTGGAAGGCAGGAGCAAGAGGGCAGTGCAGCTCACTGTTCAGGGCTGCCGCGCCGGGGACCGGGACGGGTGCCACTTTCCAGCGGAATGTTGGCCGACAGAACCATCTTGTCGCCCATCTGCTCTACTTCAATAGAGCTTTCGCCCGCTGGAAAGTGCTTGCGGACCACTTCCAGCAAGTCGGCGCGCAGGGCGTCAATCTTGCCGGGAGAAACGTTGGCCCGGTCATAGGCCAGTACCAGTTCCAGGCGGTCGCGCAGGGCCTCTTTGCTTTTCTCTTCGCGGCTCTTGAACCAGCCGAACATCAGACACCTCCCAGCAACTTACGCAGGCGGGCCCAGAAACCACCGGGCTGCTCGTCTTCAAACTTGGCAAAGGGCACGTCTTCTCCCCGAATGCGTCGGGCCGTATCTAGAAACGCTTGTCCGGCCCGGCTGGTCCCCAGCACAGCGGGTTCACCCACGTTGGTGCTGACGATGATGCCGTCGTCCTCCGGGATAATTCCGATGGGCTTGACCCCCAGAATGTCCAGCATGTCTGCCTCGCTGAGCATGTTGCCACTGGCGACCATCGCGGGGCGCAGGCGGTTGATCACCAAGCGGATTTCACCGACCTGCTGCGCTTCAAGCAGCCCGATGATCCGGTCAGCGTCACGGACACTCGACACTTCAGGGTTTACGACCACCAGCGCGCCTTGTGCCGGAGCGGCAGCCGTCTTAAAGCCGGATTCGATCCCAGCAGGGCTGTCTACCAGGATGCGGTCAAAGCCTTCTTCGTTCAGCAGACGGTCAATCACCTGTTTGAACACTTCAGGGTCCAGGGCGTCCTTGTCGCGGGTCTGAGAAGCAGGCATCAGATACAGGTTTTCGACCCGCTTGTCGCGGATCAGGGCCTGATTCAGCTTGCACTTGCCTTCCAACACGTCAATCAGGTCAAAGACCACGCGCGATTCCAGACCCATGACCACGTCCAGGTTCCGCAGGCCCACGTCCACGTCAATGACAGCGGTCTTCTCGCCCAGCTTGGCCAGGGCTGCACCAATATTCGCGGTGGTGGTGGTCTTGCCGACCCCTCCCTTACCGGAAGTGACTACGATGACTTTGGCATCCATGATTGTGAAGTGTAGCGTGAATGGGCCACCCCTGAGGATGGGGCCGCCTTCTCAGCTCCCGTGCACGGTGCAAATGGAGCTGTGCATCAGGCCTTAAGGCCGGAGCTTTTGGAGGGAGCGCGCGTGGGAGAAGTGCCCTGTTTGGCCAGTTGCATTCCCGCTGATACGCCGGCCTGTGCCCCCAGTTGCCAGGCCAACTTCAGCATGAACTGAATGGTTTCCTGGTCACCTGTCCGAATCAGCTCGGCCAGATGCTCAGACAAGCCGTCGGGCAGTGGCATCTCGGCCAACTGCTCTCCGTACTCCTGTTCAATCTGTTTGAGCCACTCGGCATATGCGTTCGTCATAGACTCAAATCTATCAAAACCCCACTCAGATTTTGTAATACGGGCGACAGGGCACATAGGAGGATCCAATGTGGCTCGGCTTTGCAACAGGAGCTGCGATTGCTGGAGGTTTTGGGGTGCTAAGCTGCCCGTATGACGGCAGAAATGATTCCAACAACCACCCCAGGGGCTGCCGAGGCCAAGGTGATGACCATCAGTGCCTTCGGTGCCGAAAAAGCTCAGAGCATTCTTGCTGGTAGCGGCAAGGAAAATGCCGGTGTGCGTGTCTTTATCAAGAGCGGCGGTTGCAGCGGCTTCCAGTACGGCATGGCCATTGATGACCGCGAACTGGAAGGCGACACCATCGTCTACGACCGGGGCGTCAAGCTGGTCGTGGATCAGGCCAGCCTGGCCCTGCTGCGCGGCAGCGAGGTGGACTTTGTCGAGAACTTGATGGGCGGCGGTTTCTCAGTCAACAACCCCAACGCCACCAGCTCCTGTGGTTGCGGCCATTCTTTCCGCACCGACGGTGCCAATGCGCCGGAAGGCCAGGGAGCTTCTTGTGGGGGCGGCGGCCTGTAAGTGCGGGTGCTGGGTATTGATCCTGGACTGGCCAACCTTGGCCTGGGCGTGGTGGATGGAGACATTCGCCGCGCCATTTGTCTGCACGAAGAGTGCGTAGTGACGCCCAGTTCTCAGGAGATGGGCCAGCGGCTGCTGACCATTCATCAGCGGTTATCGGCTTTGCTGGATGAATTTCAGCCGGACGCCATCGCCCTGGAGGACCAGATTCTGCGCCGTCAGGCCGATGTGGCTTTCAAGGTGGGGCAGGCATACGGTGTCGTGCAACTGACCTGTGGTCAGCGGGGACTGCCGGTCTACGGCTACGGCCCTATGCAGGTCAAGAAGGCTCTGGTTGGGACTGGACGCGCCGACAAAGAGCAGGTGATGTTCATGGTCAAGGCCAATCTGGGTCTTCGCACGCTCAGTAACAATCACGCTGCTGATGCCTTGGCCCTGGCCCTCACCCATCTGGCGTCTGCTCCTCTGACCAGCCGCAGTGCATTGCAAGTGGCCCTTCAGGCCGCTGAGTCGGGAAGAACAGGAAGAAGAAGTCGCCGGGCTTCTCCCAAGCGGCGTGCCGATCAGGCATGAGCGCCGAGCAGTTCACCGAGTTATGGCTGGCGTTGGCCGCATGCAGTTTGCTGGCGGCAGCCTGGCTCTACTTTTTTATTCGGTACGACCGTCACCCTGAACCACTCTGGCTGCTGGCCCGGACCTTCGGTTGGGGGGTGGTGGCCTGGCTGGTGTCCGCAGTGTTCGGAGCCAGCTTTGATCAGTGGGGTATGTGGCCGCTGGGGCTAGCGCTGCTGGCCGCTATTACAGAGGAAGCCTTCAAGATGCTGGCCGCCAGTACCGCTCTGGCCGAAGAAGCCTTTGATGAACCGATGGACGGTCTGGTCTATGCCGTGACCGCTGCTCTAGGCTTTGCCTATGCCGAGAATCTGACCTATGCGTTGGGCTTCGGTGGGAGCGCGGTGGCCTGGCACATGTTGATCACTACCCTGGCACACGCCCTGTTCAGTGCGCCGCAAGGCTATGCGCTGGGTAAATTCTATCTTTTCGGGCGCAACTGGTGGCGTTCGCAGGGGTTGTTGATCAGCATCTTCCTGCACTTTGCCTACAACACTCTGGTTCTGAATGAGCCAGGCTGGATTCAACTGGGTGTATTGCTTCTGATGGTTGGGATGATGGCCTTGCTGGCGAGGCGCTACTACCGCAGATTCCAGCAGTATGCGGTAGGGGCAAGTCGGGCGGTTGATGCCGAGTTATAGGACTGGTCCATAAATGGTCTTTTGCGTCGGCGACAGCCTTTTTGCCACATGTTGGGCTGTGTCTGCACCATCTCAACGGGAAGGGGTTGACAGGTGAGTGCAGGGCTTGTATAGTTTCTGAGCCTCAGTTGAGGCGAGCAGCATGACAACAGAAGAGAAATGCGAGAACAAGAGCATATAATCCTGTTTTTAAACACCGAGTCGTACCTGTAGGTATAGATGAAGTTTTGAAATCTTGATGGGTCAAGATATTAAGAGCCCACGGTGGATGCCTTGGCACTGGAGCCGATGAAGGACG